>NZ_JBMGJV010000016.1:0-84802 GCF_051025295.1 Candidatus Dedyshia acidiphila
GACCCGCTTCTCTGGGGAGATGCGTCCAATGAACGCGAAGTAGTCGCCCATCTTTTCGTTCGGTACGTACAGATCGTCTGGTAATCCGTGATGCACCGTTCCAGCCCAGTTCGCCCAAGGCATCGGCGCACGCTGCGCGTCCGAGATGGACACCAGCGGCATGTCAAGGAACTCCTCATACACGGGGTGGATTTCCGGCAGGTCCAGGCGTCCATGAAGGGTGGTAACCGCAGCGAAGTGCTCTCGACGCGTCACCGGAAAATGGAGGTAGTCGATATGGAAGTGAACGATATCGAACTCCTGCGCTTCCTGCGCGACGATCTCCACCATCCGTACGTGAGGCGCGATTGGGTCTGCAACCGGGCTGGCCCCAAGCCGCAGGGCGGTCTTGCACATCGGCCGCAGGGTCGCTATGGTGACTGAGTCACCACTTGCAAACAATGTGACATCGTGGCCACACCGCACCAATTCCTCGGTCAGATACGACACAACCCGTTCAGTACCGCCGTAAGCCTTTGGCGGAACGCTCTCGTAGAGGGGAGCTACCTGCGCGATTCTCATGCGATCACCATCCATCGGGTCGGCTGCGCCGGTATCGGCTGGACCTGTTTTACATCCAGTCGTTTGCAAGCAGGACAACGCACGCTTCTGCGGAAAACGTCCAAGATCGTAGCTCCTGTGGACCGGGCGATCAGGGCTATGGCAGCACCCAGGTACGGTGCGTAGGCGGGTCGTGTACCCAAACCGGCGACGCAGTGTCATGCGTCATCGTGCGGCTGTGGGACTAAGGGAAAACCCGTGCTTCTGACACTGGGATGCGGAGATCGGGTTTGGCGGACGGCGCGCTGTAGCCCGTGCACACCGACTCAGCCAGCCCGAAGCTCTAAATCATAGAAAGCAGGGACTCCACGCAGACAAAGCGGAATCGATTTGCGCTGCGCGGCTTGGCTTAGCAGACCGACGTATCCCACCTATGTAGTGGCGAATGACACCTCTTCGCCAACTTCAGACAGAGCCGCGGACTCCGCCAATAAGTAATCGCATAGGACAATGGTGCGGGAGGCTTGGATGGCTTTTGCTGTTGGCTTCTGTGCGGACAAGAGAATGGAAGCGCCACTACACGCGGCGGCCTCCTCTGTGCTGGAGCACGCAGGCGGTCCGGTCGATTTCTATTTCATGGTGAGTGATTTTAGCCAGACGGATTGCAATCGACTGCGCGAGACGCTCACCCTGCGCAAGAAACCGCATACCGTCACGTTTCTGTCGAGCGAAGCGCATATGGGTCGGCTGAAGCAACTGCTACCGCTGCATGGAGCGGTCTCTCCCTATTTGCGGTTCCTTCTTCCCGATCTAGTGGACTGTGATCGCATCCTCTACCTCGATACGGATACGGTCTGCCATACAGACGTAACAGTGTTGGGCAAACTCGGCATGCATTCGGCTCTCGCCTTCGTGGAATGTGGAAGCGCCGACGACTATCCGGAGTGTCGCTTTTTCCCTTCGATCGGCTTGTCACTCGACACTGCTGCCTTCAACTCGGGTGTGATGCTGGTGGATTGCAAGCGTTGGAAAGACGACCGCTGGAGCGAGACTCTGCTCACCTTCTGCAAAGAACAACGGTGTCACGATCAGCCCGGTCTGATAGCCGTCTGTCATGGTTTCTTTACCAGGCTGCCCGACGAAATGAATCTCCACCTCTACCCAGCGACTGAACCGCCGCAGACGCCTGGGGTATATCACTTCGTGGGCTCACCAAAGCCTTGGGATGTAGGCGGCCGTGTCCTTCACAGGAGCTACGAGGTATACGCACGTGAACTCAGGCAAAGCGCAGCGCCTCGCTGGAGTAGTCTTCGGATCGCAACATGGAAGCGTGCCTATCGCATCAAGGGCGGCTACTACCGGGTCCTGCGCTTCCGATTGAAGAACAGCCTTCGATAGCCCAAGAGAGCGCGGAGCAAGCAGGGGGTGTGGGCATTCTTTACGAGCCAGTAAGAGTCGATGATCACCATCAGTAGCCCACCATGCATGTTGCTTGCACGATTGCTCAGGGCAAGAGGCTCACGCTACCATCGTGCAGATGAATCGAGATGCCACGGATGCCCGCCCATCACCAAGTAGCACCACGCGACCAGCCATCGTCGCAGGTCTACTCATACTCGCAGTTGGCCTTCTTGTCTTGCGGGTTCTGCTTTGGAAGCTGGCCAACGACAACTTCGACATGGCGGAAGCATACGTTGTCTGGCAGAACTCCATCATCGAGCACGGTCGTTGGCATGCATTGCGTCAACCCATTGGCATGTACTTTCCGGCCTACTACGATCTGACGACGATTACGTCTTACCTCGACGGTCGACTCAGCCGGTTCGCCCAGATCAAACTCCTGTCATTGATCTTCGACATCGTCGCGGCCGTGGCAGCATATGTACTTGCCCGGCGATTGCTGCCCAGTCACAATTGCAGAAGTCTCTCTCCGAAGCAGTTGGCTGCACCGTTCACCATTCTGGCCGGACCAACGGTGATCCTAAACGGCGCTGTCTGGGGACAATGCGATGTAGTTTTCACCAGCTTCCTGATCTTCTGCGTTGCAAGCTTAATAGAAGGGCATGGTGCACTGGCGGTCCTGCTGTTCGGGTTCGCATTTGCTTTCAAGCTGCAATCGGTCTTCCTTGTGCCTTTCATGTTTGCCATGCTCCTTAACGGCCGTATTCGATGGCAGCACCTCCTGCTGTTCCCAGTGGGCTGGATACTTTCGATGGTGCCGCCGCTTATGAACGGTGCAAGCCTTTCTGCATATCTGACCCAGTTCGGCGGACAAACCGGAGCGTTCGATCGACTCGCCATTGACGTTGGCAATCCCTGGGCGCTGGCCCAGTGGGCCGGGCTTAGCGAGCGGGTGGGTCTACCTATCGGCCTCATGATTACTGCGTTTCTTGTCTTTGCAATTGGTTTTTGGGGCCGTAGAGAGCAATTTAGGACGCCAATAAACACGTGTGCTCTTGCCTCATTGAGCGCGCTCTCCATGCCCTATTTCATGCCCAAGATGGGCAATCGCTACTTTTTCACAGCCGAGGTATTACTCGGCGTTTTGAGTTGCGTGGATCTCTCCTTTGCTCTTCCTGCAGCACTCACGCTTGTTGCTTCCCTACTTGTCTATACAGAATATTTTCTGCCTTATTACAAGCACCTTGTGCTATTCGCCTCGCTACTGGCAAACAGTGGCGCCGTTTGGCTTGTCTTCACAGAAATTAGATCGCGAACTATGGACCGGGTATCCCGTCCCTTCCCTTCTCAGCCGGTGGTGGGCTAAATGGATGAGCGCGTGACCGGCATGGCAGCGGATGGCGTGAACGCACTGATCAGATTATTGATCGTCATGGTTCGCTATCGCACACCTCTCATAGATTCGCAAACAATACGTACGCTCGGAGCGTGTCTCGAACAGAGCAAACATCTGGAGCGCGTCGTTTCGGTTCTAGTGTGGGATAACTCGCCAGAGGCTGATCGTTTTCACTCACTGCCATTTCCGTGCGAATACCATCGCAGCGATGAAAATGTCGGCGTGTCGGGGGCTTACAACTTTGCCATGCAAATTGCGGAGCAGCGTGGTATCCCCTGGTTGCTGCTTCTGGATCAGGACACAGAGTTACCCCCTGACTTTATCGGAGGAATGTGTGCCCACGCGCTCCACGTCGAATCCGATGACCGAATCGCCATCGTGGCGCCCACGGTGGTCATGAACTCCGTGCCAGTGTCCCCGAAGATCATGTCGCGCTTTGGCGTAGCAACCGACCCGCCTCTCGGGACTGTGGAGACAACAGCGAAAGAACTGATCGTCATGAATTCGGGGATGCTGCTGCGCGTGTCGTCCCTGCGCGCGGTCGGCGGGTACAGCATGGATTTCTGGCTAGACTTTTCCGACCGCTACGTATGTCATCTGTTGTTTCGACACGGCTTTCAGTTCCACCTTGCCGGCGATCTGCGCATCGATCACGACGTCTCGCTGGTGGCGGGAACTCAATCGTTAGCTCGATACTCGATATTGATGGGCGCTCAGGACGCGTATTTCACGCAATTCAAGTCGTTCCCGCGCAATGTCGTGTTCTGTCTGCGCCTGTTGCGTGGTGCTTGGCAAACGCGGAGATCCGATCCCGATCGGTCGCGGATCATGCAAACCCATCTGAAGCGAAGACTCACCGTGCCCAGAGCCCGGCGCCTTGCAGAATGGCGAGGCGAAGCGGCTGCCCAGCGTAAGGCGACGTGGACTTAAATGCCGGGTAGGTCAGCGTATCGGCTTCTCGGGGTAGATTTGAAGCCTTCGACGCTCGAGCGAGAATTGTTCGCGCTTAGTGCTCCGTACATACTGCTTATGCGTGCGAGATCGTTCACATTCCAGTGAGGATCAACGTTGGTAATACCGAACAGAGACAACGTCGGGGTAGAGAGCTCGGTCGGCGAGACTTGCGCTTCGTAGAAGTGGGGGGCCGGGGCCCCAGCTGGGAGGCGGCTTGGAATAGAGGGATATATCCGCCGCGCGGCACGAATAGTTGCATGTCCTCGTCCGTACCTTCTGCTGCGAAATAGTCGGCGAGCCGGCGGCGCAACTGACGCGCGTAGTTGCGAACGATGTTGTCTTCCGATGCGTTGTAGTTGGCAGGCCTTCCAAATACCTGAACACCGATGCGATGCTCTGTAATTTCGTGCTCCCGTTCGGTCAGGGAACGTTCACAGATGTATCGCAGAAAAGCAGAGAGCGTGGGAGCCTTCGCGAAATGCCGGCTCGCGAGCACGCGACCGACCAGCTCCCATTCCGGAGAGTCACTCGTGAGCAACACAGGACTGCTTCCCCTTGCTGCGTGATGAGGTGCAGTGGCCATGTTGTGTCCCCCTCCTGCCGAGCGCCGCGACTGACGTTTCCACGCTATTCAGAAATCATGAACATGCGTTGAACCGCACCCTGCGGGCACACTCAGTACTGGCAAAGGATCTGGGTTCTGTAAAGGGTCCCAGACCACATAGAGCCAGAAAGAATCGCCGAGTTGCTGGGCTTTGTACCATTCATTGGTGGTCAAGCGGATGGGCTAGCCCTTCTTGCGCCCTTTCACCTCAATGCGGCGAACACCGTTGACCTGATCGCGGTAGCCAGTCTGGGGGTCGGCGGGTCCGAGGCTGCGAATGTCGAAGCCAATCTTGAGATGGCCAACTTTTTCGGTCTCCCATCCGCGTCCAGTTTCGTGCGTGATGACGACCTCCTCGGCGGCCAGCTCACACAGACGCTTGGTGAAGGGATCAACATCATCGAGCAGCTCTGTCGGCGCCGGCACGCCCTCGGCGGTTGCGGGGAGAACGATGCCTGTGGCCAGATGACGCAAAGGTCCTTGGCGAGCCACTTCAAGACGATTGAGGCCATCCAGGCGCTCCCGCTCTGTACGCTGGAGATCGGCCAAATCGTTTTCAGCGCGCTGGCGTGCCAAGGCAATCTCGGGAGCAGTAGCCTCGCGGGCGCGCAAGGCCATGACGCGGTCCTGCTCTGCGCGGATGCGAGCTTTAAATGATTTCTCTTTCTGGCAGGCTTCGCGCCGTTCCTGGTGGTAAGTGGCCTTCAGGAAATCCGCTGCTCGTCCGGCGTCGAACGGGTGCACCGTGGCCGGTGGGAATGGATGAATCGGCAGATTCAACAAAACGTCCGCGGGAATAACGGAAAACCTCTCCGGTGCATCGGCCAAAGTCTCTTCTTGCACGGCAACGAGTTCGCCGTAGAGAGCTTGCGAGATTCCCTTGGTGTTCTGTCCGCGAATGGAGATTTCAAAGAAATGCAGCAAATACGGAGATTCGGCGGCGGCATCGATAAAATACGTCGTGGCACCCGCGAGTGATCCAAGGCGTTCGTTTAGCTTTTCATCAACAGCGGAGTAGAGCGGATGGCCTGGACCAAGGAGGACAGCGTCTACGTGCTGATCCTGTTCTAATAGGTCTTTGTGAAAGGTGATCTTGCGGTAGGCCGATTCAGGCCTTCCGAGGTGCCGGACGCTTTGAAGGCGGTCGGAACGCAGGTCGGCGAGGACGTGTTCCACGCGCCAAAGGCCGTCCGCGCGCGGTTCCACCTTAAGGCCCACCTCCTTGGAAGCCTTAATGAATTGATCTTCGACATAGCTCGGCATGAGCCGGCGCTCTTCGGACTCCACATTTGCTTTTTGGAAGCCAGAGAAGTCCACATTCGCGCGAGCGAGAGCGATGCCGGTCGCCTGCTCGTACCGTACCAGGCGGGAAGGTCTACCTTCTCGATCATGTCGAGATACTCATCTAGGCGATGCGGATCGTGCGCAGCTTCGCGGAGCATTTCGGGAAGATTTACGTCATTAAGAGAAAGTACCTCGCCGATTACATCAAACACCCGGTCGGCGAGAACGGCGCGCATCTGCTCAAGCTTCTCCAGAAGCCGCTGAAGGATGCGGCCTTCAATGACGCGCTGGCCTTCTTCGGATTCGGCGGCGACGAAGTTGAAAGCGTGGCACTCTCGCACTTGACCTATGCGATGGATTCGCCCCAGCCTCTGTTCCAGCCGGGTCGGGTTCCAAGGCAGGTCGTAGTTGATCATCAAGTGGCAAAACTGGAGGTTAATTCCCTCGCCTGCAGCTTCAGTTGCCACGCAGACTTGGCGAGAGACGCGGAAATCTTCCTGGGCCTGTTTGCGCTCGTGCGGGTTCATGCCGCCGTGGATTTCACAGATGGAATAGCCCCATCTCTCCAGATGCTCACGGAGGTGTTTGAGCGTGTCGCGGTGTTCGGTGAAGATAAGCAGGCGGCTCCGGCCGTCGTTTAGTTCGTGAAATTCGGCTTTCTTCAGGCACTCTTGAAGCGCTGCTAGTCGGCCTTGGGGCCTTTGTCTTTCAGGCGCTTTGCGCGACTGACGACTTCTCCCAGGGCGGCGATTTCAAGGCGCAGTTGGTCGAGTTCAATTGCCGCAGTAGTCTCGGTGGTCAGAGACTCCCGCTGGCCTTCGTCGAGGTCATCTTCGTCCTGCTCGCCATCGAATTGCCGCCCTTGAAGTTGCGCGAGGCGCTTAGATCGCTGCAACGGCGAGAGAGCTTCGAGTTCTTCGAGCAGGGACTTTTGTTTCTCATGGCGTCTTACCAGTGACTGGTAAATTGCCATCGTAGAACTGGCAAGCCGGCGCTGGAAAACTATCCTAGCAAGCGCGACACTGTGATTTTTCGTGCCAGTGGCCTGCGGCAAGAAGTCGTTGATGTAAGCCGTGACATCCTTGTAGACTTCGTATTCTTCCCGGTTGGGGCGGAATGCAACAATGTGGGCAAAGCGCTCTGGGAACAGCCAACGACCGTTCAGATCCTTCAGGTCCTCCTTGAGTCGTCGGAGCGCCCAAGGGCAATCCGGACCGAGGCGTAGAATGTCGCGGCGGATTTCACCGGCCTTATCCGCAAGCCTGTGTGGTTCAGGGAAGAGGTCGGAATCCAGTAAACGGACGAAGTGCGCGAAACGATCGTCGTCCCCATGGTGAGGTGTAGCAGTGAGAAGCACAACGTGGTCAGCTTGCGCCGTCAGCTTTTCCGCCAGCTGGTAGCGCTTTGTCTTCTGGACTTCGTCTCCGCGTGTAGAAGATCGCTTCGTGTAGGCGCTGCATTTATGGGCCTCATCAATGATCACGAGGTCCCATCGTTGCTGCCAGACGCGCTCTCTTACTTCGTCCTGCTTGGCGTAGTCGAGCGAAGCGATAACTAGGTTGCTGCGCTGCCAAGGGTTGGTCAACTGTTGTTGGTCCACGGCCGAAAAGATAACGTCAAAAGACTCTCCGAACCAGCGGAGCATTTCGTCCTGCCACTGAATAGTTAGTGGCGAAGGACACAGAATGAGGACACGCTCAATGGCTTCGCGGAGCTTGAGTTCTTTGATGAGGAGACCAGCCATGATCGTCTTCCCCGCGCCCGGATCGTCTGCAAGCAGAAAGCGCAAGCGGGGTTGCGGAAGCATCTTCTCGTAGACTGCTTCGATCTGGTGCGGCAAGGTCCGAATGCCGGAAAGACTGACGGCAAATGGGGATCGTGCGTGTAGGCTAGACGAATACTGGTTGACTCGATCAGCAGGCGGACCTGGTCGGCTTCGGCCGGGATGATCGTCGTGGTGTCGTTGCCGTCATTGTTGCCGATCAGGATGTGGGCTTCTTCTTCAGAAATGACTGTCTCGTCGAGGGAGCCATCTGGCAAGCGGACCCGACATTCAAAGCCTCGCCCAAGAGGCCGAACACCTTCGAGAACGACGGCCAGATCGAAATGGCCCGGTAGCATGACTTTTTGCCCGATAGGAAGTCTTGAGGAGTCCATGGCCATCTTCGCTTCGCGCCAATGCCTACTTTTCCTTCACCGTGTCACGCCGGGATGGCGGGCGATGTATCCCATCGCATTCGCAATGGCGTGGTCCATCAGATCGTGAGCAATGTGCTGATCGTTCAGGAATGTCCAGGCGCATAGAAGCGCAAACGCGCCGTCGTTTCCTGCCGCTTCCACGATCTTCGCCACACCGCCTGCACCCGGCTGCTCGAAGGTGGCGTCCCCTTCGCGATCCTGGCGCAGATTATGGGCTGGAGCGCCTCGGCGACGATCACGATGGCGAAGCGCTATGGGCACATCGGCGACAGCTCATTGCGACGCGCGATGAGCGTGCTCGACTTCCTCGATCACCAGCGAGACGAGCGGAAAACCATGACAGAGAAGTCCCCAGAGTTGGCGGTGGTGGCCGGAACTCGAATGGCCTAAGTTGTTGAAGATATTGGCTCCTCAGGTAGGACTCGAACCTACAACCCTTCGGTTAACAGCCGAATAGTCATTAGAGGAGTACACGTGTTTTCAACGGAGTAGAGAAGCGTCGGAGGCGTTTAACGGAGCCTCTTCGGCACGCAATTGGACCAAATTCTGGACCAAGCATCATTCAACCCAGTCCTGGCACTCGCTACCTGATCGTGGAGGAACCGGTCTGCTCTCGCACCCGAGACACAAAGCCTCATCCGATCACTCGGTGCAGAATCCTGCGCGCCAAACCGACGCTGTCAGAGATGGCAGCGCTGAGGCGCGGAGATGGAATCCTATATCGTCACGCGCCAGGCGGACGGCGGCGATGATCGCGGCAGCGATGACGACGTTGCTGGCGAACCGATCTTGCGTCCGGCGGTCCTGCTCTTCGCGTGCGATTGCTCGCTTCATTTCGCCCATGTTCCGCCATTCTCGGCTGAACGCTCGCCGGAAGCTCTGGGCGAAAGCCGTCCCTGGAAGATGTCTGAGGGAAGGTAGCCGCAATGGTGTTCACACGTCGGACATTCAGCGATGATCCACGAAGCCGGCATGGTCTCGACAGGCGCAGGGATGTTGTCACCGCAAGCCCTGCACGTAACGACGAATGGGTGAAGAGCCGTCTGGGAATGATACATACTCGCCGAGTATAGGCGAATAAAAGGCGAAACGCTGCAGTCAATGTGCTTCCTTCCCTCTGAGCCGGGGGTTGGTTCTTCTCGCTCCACTCTGCAATTGCTCGCACAAGCTCCAACGCCGCATATCCGAGGGGATTGGACAGGGAGTACTCCACCCGCGGCATGCTGCCGGGCACCTCTGAGCGAACGATCAGTTCGTCTCTGATCATCTGGCGTAAATGCTGATTGAGCACCTTCTTCGAGACCGGCCGCAGCCGCCTCTTGAGCTCGCTGAGGTGAATTGGGCCGTTCTGGAGTTGGCGCAGTATCGGCACCCTCCACTTCCCTTCGAGGAGGTTGATCGACGACTCCACCGCCCATCCTTCATGGGTAACCAATCCTTTCGCCTGATTCCCTACCGGGGTCGCTTCCGTCAGTTCGAAGCCTGTGCACGGCGTTACAGCGAGCTGAAAAGGGTCACCATCATCGTTACCGAAACCTCTGATCCTTCTTGTCACTGCCTGCCGCACACTTATTCCCCCGCAATCACTAAAGGCATTTCGGGCGATCAAACGTGGAGTCCAAGTCGGAATTTTCCAGTGCTCATTTGGCTATACTGCGGTTACCTGGGGATGCCACCCCCTCCAGGCGGATGCCCCCAATGCCGCCACATGGCCGCGACTGGCAACTGCTGACGTGGAGCTGGGCTTGCACGACTGGACACCCTGCTTCTGATCAGGTCTTGGAGACGGCTGCTGATGCAGCGTGGCCATACGCGTTGCTGTGCGCCTGGACCTTCTTGAACGATCAGCACATCGCGCACGATCTCATGGACCACGCCATTGAGAACGCGATCGGATATATTCGCCGCCATCCCAATGTGACACCGCGCAAGGTTAAGGCTCGCGTCAAAAGCGAGCTCCGCCGGCACGCTAAGCAGCTGGCAAGCAGACGGAAGCGTGAAGTCCCAAGCGGCTCGATGCGTGATTTCGAGGTGCTCCTGACACAACAGTCGGAAGTGGAACAGCGCATCTACGCCGACGAGATCCTGGCGAAGCTGTCGCCGTTCGCTCAAGGGATCGTGAATCGACAGTGGCTCGGATACTCGTGGAGAGAGATCGGGCGGGACCTGGAGATGGACCATTTCAGAGGTCCGCAAGGCATACTTCCGTGAATTGGAGCAGCTGCTGGGGAAACTATCCCAATCCGGAGAGTCGCCAGAATGCGACTGAGTTGGCTGCGGTCCTCAGACGCCGAAGACCGCTTTGAGCGCTGGATTGCGCAGGAACATGAGCGAAGAGTCCTCTCGGGGAAAACGGCTCCGCTGGGCCCCTGCCCGCAAGACGTCTTTCTGAGGGACCTCGCACATAGGTCCTCGAGAATCCGACTTTCCGATCCACGGGTTGACCATGCAGCGACCTGCCCCACCTGCATGAGCCGCCTTCTCGTGCTCAGACAAGAACAGCGATTTCGGCGAAGGACACTCGTTGTTGCTCTAGCCGCCGCTACGATTGCGGTCGTCACGATTGCTTTGGTCCTAGGCTGGCGTTCGATTGATCGCACCCCACCTGCAGCCAACACTATTGCTGTCTCCCAGACTGTCGACCTCTGGGACACCGGAACTGTTCGCGGAGAGCAGCCAGGTCAGCTGCAGTCTGTCTCGTTACCGGCCGCCTGGATTAACCTCACCATCGTTCTGCCCCGACACAGCCCCTCGGGACGGTACTTGGTTGCTATCACCCGCAATCGGAATGGGAACGGTGTCGTGGCCGAGGGACTTGCCCCAGCTACCGTCAAGGGCGAGAAGGAGCAGATTACGACCAGCATCGACCTGAGAAGAGTCCATGCTGGGCAGTACTTCCTCTCGACGACACACGAGCAAGACCAAGCCGCCTACTACTATCCGCTTAGGATCGACCCTTGATCGATTTCTCCGCAGCGCTCAACGTTTGAACCGCTGAGGCTGAGCTCGAGTTTTCGTAACGACTGAGATAGCACTTACGGGCAGTATCGCTGTCGGTATCGGTCTCGATGAGCGCGTTGGCGATTTTGCATCATCTGAGGGACTTCAGACGCACCTAAGCATTCTAGAGATCGATTAATTCAAATCTACTTACTCGGCTCTCAGTGCCTGCATGGGGTCAATAAACGCCGCTCGTCGTGCGGGAATGAGACATGCTAGCAGTGCCGCTAGCAGAAGAAGGAATGCCACGGTGCCCAGCACCCCAAGGTCAATTGCGCCGATGCCGAATAAGGTGCTCCGCATTCCGCGACCAACGAACCAGGCGCCGATCAGGCCGAAACCAAGCCCTACGCAAGCCATCCATATACCCTCTCCAACAATCTTTGTGATCACGCGGGCGCGATTCGCGCCGAGGGCCATGCGAACGGCAATCTCGCGCGTTCGCTCTTGAACTGAAAAAGACATCACACCATAGATTCCAAGGGCGGCCAGCAGAAGGGCTATGACTCCGAAGCTCACGAAGAGAATCATTGTGAACCGATCATACCCAAGCACCTGGGCGCGGATTTGTTCCATGGTGCGCGGTCTGGCCAACGTGACTGTAGAGTCCACCGAACGGATCGCTGCTGCAATGCTTCTGGTCATTACGTCCGGATCTTGAGCGGTGCGAACAGCAATGACGGGGTCGGGGGACGGGCTTTGCCAGTAAGGAATCAGCATCTCGGGGGGATGCTCCCGCATCGATCCGCTGCGCACGTTGTGATAAACGCCCACAATTTGCCACTGTGTTGCAGTCACCGAGGTTGTCTCTCCAGGCACAGACTGCTTGATCGATATTTGGTGTAGCAGCGGGTTCGTGCCTTGCAGAAAGGTATGAACGAAATCTTCGTTGACGATGGCTACCTTTACGCCTGAAGCTCCGTCCTGCTCGTTAAATGTACGACCCTGCAAGAGGCGAACACCAAAGGTTTTGAAGTATTCCGGCGTGACTGTCGTAAGGCCTGCTTGCCGCAGGTTCGAGGGCTCACTCTCGGAAGAGTTGCCGACAAGGGTGAAGGGCGTCATGTGCGCCGGGAATAGCGGCTCCCTCGTTTGTACTGACGCCGATGAAACGCCCGGAACCGACTGAATGCTGGGGAGCAACTGCTTGTAGTACGCGACGAGCTTCTCCGGTGGGCTCGACTGTGGCCTCGAATTATTCAGGTAGAAGGTGAGGACATGGTCGGTCCTGACGCCCGCGTCGACCCGCATGAGGTTGATAAAGCTGTGTAGCGCCAATCCCATCCCGGAGAGTAGCGCCAATGCTAGCGACAGTTCACCCATGACCAGCATTCGCTGGAGCCGGTGCGACCCAACCGCTGTTCCCGCGCTTCCCCCACTCCTGAAGGCATCGCCCGGATCGGTCCGCGAAGCATACCAAGCGGGAATACAACCAAAAATCAACGCGGCAAGTATTGTCACTCCAAAGGTAAACAATAGGACGGGAAGGCTGAGCTGTGGATCTGCCTCCCATGGCAATGTGAACCGGGGCATCGATGCCAGTAGCGCACGAAGCAGCATATAGCCAAGTCCAATTCCAAGCAGGCCACCCACTCCGGCGAGCAGGACGCTTTCTGTAAACATCTGCACGAAGATTGCTCGTCGCGTAGCTCCCAGCGCACACCGCACCGCAATGTCCTTCTGGCGTGCCACCCCCCTGGCGAGAAGCAAATTCGCCACGTTCGCACAGGCAATCAGAAGCACGAGCCCCACTGCCCCGAGCAACAACCAAAGGGCCTGCTTCATATCGCTGGACATGGATGCCATGAAGTCTTTAAGCGGCCTGATGCTTATGCCCTTGGGCGGGGTATTGCCGTGATCGTTCAGCGCGAGGTGCGCTGCGACCGCATCCATACTTTCCTGAGCCTGGGTGACACTGAAATCCGGCCGAAGCCGGCCTGCGACCACGAGAGACAGTGCGTCTTGACGTAATTCTTCCGGCGTGAAGACCAGCGGCACAGCCATTTGAAAGACGTCGCGATCAGCGATACCTGCCTGGAGGACACCCACCACCGTGTAGGGCTCCCTATCTACTCGCAAGGTGTGACCGACCAGATTTGGATCAGCGCCAAGGTGCTCCCAAAGCTTGTGCGTCAGAATGATGACATGGTTTCTTCCCGCGTGATCCTCGTCCGGCAGGAAGTCCCGTCCCAGAAAGAACGAGCTGCCAAGCGTGCGGTAATAGTTCGAAGTCACTCGCATGCCAAACACGTTCTCTGCCTGATCGACGCTCGCAACGTCAAATGTGCCCTCGACAAATGCGCTTAGTTGCTGGAATGCGTGACTCTGCGCTCTCCATGCAATGAAGTCCTTTGGCAAAGGGTAGTCGCGACGAGACTTCACCGAAGTCCACAGTGAGACCAATTCATCCGGATGGGGATAGGGCAACGGCGCGAACTGCGTCCCATAAAGGACGGAGAAGATGGCCGTGTTGGCGCCGACGCCGAGGGCAATCGTGAGAAGTAGGATCACCGTCACAGCCGGGTTCTTCCACAACACTCGCCACGTGTAGCCAGAAAAGTGCATAGTGAACTCGCTCCGGATGCGACTTAACCACGCCCTGCGGTTGACAGAAAAGACGTCGAAGCGCCGTCAGGCGCTCGCATAATTTCCAGACTCTTTTGAACCCACAACTTCTTTCAGCGGATTGTCTCGCTTAAAAGGCGTTTTCGGTCGACGCCAACAGGCCAATGCACTCGTCGAGTGCTGTCCGGATTGTCAGAGAAAGTTCCGTACCCACGACGCGCTTGTCGTGCCAACTTCGGTCGCCCATCTTCGCCTGTATCGCGTAACCGGGTCTCAACCAGCTCTCGAGAAGTCGAGAGCCGCTTCAAGCTGTTGATCGGTCCCATCTCGTTGGCTGCGCCAATCGAATCGGGTCAGATGGTCCGGCTCGATCGGTGTCCCTTCCAGAGCGTCGCCTTTCCAGGTGTGGTATGCGCCGGTGGGGAGTGCCAAGCGGTACCCCGCCCCAACCTTCACAGAGGTCGCCGACAAGAGCCGTCCGGCCGTCTGCTCACCGACGATGGTCGCTAGCTTGTTCTCACGTGCAAACGCAACAATCATCTCTGCCGCACTGGCAGTGTGGCGATCTACCAGCAACACGATTCGTCCGTGGAAGCGCTGTGGACCGAGACCCTCGGTATCTAGGACCACAGGCTTTTGTGTGAGCATTGCGGGAGCGAATCGCAGTGCCAAGGGCCAGAGCGCCTTAGTATTCGATGGAATCCGTGAGAAGCGGGGAAAGCTCAGCTTCTCACGGTCGAGGTATCCCGCGGCCCGGCGCTTGTCTAAAGCAAAGCCGACCGGAATCTTCTCCGGGGTCAACAGGCTCATGACGCGTAACGCGCCGACCCCGCCTCCAGTGTTCCCGCGCAAGTCGATGATCAGCCGATCCACTCCATCCAGAGATCGCACAGCATCGGTGATCTGATTTGCGACAACGACTCCGACCATGCCAGGGAACATCGCTACTTTCAGGTAGCCAACTCCGTCTCCGAGGTGACGGGCTTCGACGAGCGTGGGTTCGATAAAGTGAAGCTTCTTCCCTTTCGGACGTGCTACGTCCACCGTCACCTTTCGCCGGAGTTCGTCGTTATCGATTACTTCAACCTCGGTCGGCTCGCCCATCGGAAACACCGGGTGATCCGGTGGCGTGATGTCACGGCCGCCTACGCTGAGGAGAATATTGGCGGGCTCGATGCCCGCAGTGGCGGCCGCGCCGCCCGCATGGACATCCTGGAAAATCCACCGATTCCCGTAGTCCGTCTCATCGGCCAAGTAGGTTGCGCTGAGGGCAGCACGGCTCGATGCGCGACGCGCACTTTGGTGGAAGAACCCAAGGTGAGACGTTTGCAATTGCGCCAGCAGATCGGTCACGGTTTGCTCGAAAGCATTTGCGTTGGGGGCGGATTCGATTGCGCTTCTATGCCGCTCCACCGCCGCGTGCCAACTGTCATTTAACTTCTCGGGCGAGTAGAAGCGCTTCTCTAGAGTGGTGAGCACCTTTTGCAATATGCGGTGCTTCTCCTGATCTGACAGCTGCGACGTCTTCTGGCCGACGGCAGCGCCTGCTCCACTCATTGCACATTCCTCTTTGTCGACACTGCTTCTGATTCAGGGAACAGCGTTGCACTTGGTTCCCCTGCGAGTTCGAATCCGGCCCAGAAGTAGGGTGGATCACCAGAGTTCAGCAGTTCGAGTTGCGCATCGCGTAGTGCTTCTGCCTTGGGTTTGCGCAGGCCCAGCTGTCGGTAAAAGAGATCATCAGTTGCGCGGTCGCATGGTCTTCCACGTCCCAAAGAGTCGAGACCACACTCTGCGCTCCCGCTTCGATAAACGCGTTAACAATGTTGTCGACGCCCTCCTCGCTTACGGGCACGAGTCCTGTGTCGCATGCCGAAAGCGTCACGAGATCAGTGTTCAGCGGCAAGGTCCGAATCTCCCGCACTTGGAGCAGACCATCATCGGTAGATGATGCGTGAGGCGCAAAGACGAGGGCGGAGCGATCTGGGTATTCGGGATCTGCGTATCCATGGAGTGCCAGGTGAATGACCCGGTACTCATTGAGCGGAAGCTCGCGGAAAGCCGCCTTGGTCGCATGACCGCCAAGGAGAATGGTGCTGGGTTTCGGGAGGTCGTCCGCGATGGTCTCCACTTCCCTCCGACTCTCCGGCAGGGCCACCAAGTCCTGCCTGTTGGGTCCAGAAACGGCGCGACGGATAGAAGCAAGCAGGTTCGGAGATGGCGGATTTGAAGTCCAAGCGGCTACTCCCACGTACGGCATGTCGTCATGCGGGCTCGGCAGATGACGGTGGCGGAGCAGATCCAGCACTGATCCCGAGGGCACAACGCTCACAACATGCGATGCCAAGACATACTGGCCGGAAGCCATGAGCGAAGAGAGGGGCAGGAGGTGCAGCTTCCCATCTGGGACGACGATCAGGTTCGTCTTCTGCTTGTATTCAGGGATTGGGGCCAGAAGTTCGTCGTAAAGGTTTGCGGCCAAAGTCGTGTCTGTCTTGCGCTTCACGAGTTCGGATCGGTACCGGTCTGAGTCTTCTTCGATTTCGGTTCGGGCTTGCAGTTCGTACCGGTGCACCGTCGTACTGGTCACCGCCAGCGCGTACGAGACCGGCTCGTCCAAGACGTATTCGATGAACAAATCGGAGGGCTGCAACTCCCTTTGGAGTGCCGCGAGCGAGACAGGGCTGGGCACACCGCTCGCCTTCGAACCGTCGAGTTCTCGTTCTGTCGAGTAAATCTGGTCGAGTATGGTCGCTCGTTGGCTCGGGTCTGGCGTGTCGAGCAATCGCACGTTCAGTTCGGTGATCCGCAAATCTACCGGAGTGGGTTGGTGCGGAACCACGACCTCGTGATGTGAAAGGCCCTGCGCTTCGACGCGCCCCCTTGCTCTCTCTAGAGTGCGGAATGCATCGGGCGTCCTGCCCTGATTGCAGAGCGAGGCGAAATACCCGGCATAGACGTTGCTCAGTTCGCTCAGCAGCTGCCTTTCCACCGTGGGCGTCGGAGCTCTGCTGAGAAGTGCGTCCAGCATGTCCGCACTCTGTTCGTAGAACTCGTTCGAAGCCTTGACATCCCCGAGCCGTGCCAGGATCTGAGCTTTGATTGCTAGATTAGAAGGTACGAAGTACAGCTCATCTGGGATCCTCTTGTTAGCAGCGATGGCTTCGTTCACCGCCGTCAGTGCCGAATGTGTGTCTCCGGTGTGCAGGTATGCTTCCGCTAACAAGCCTTCGGCTTGAGTGACGCCACGCCAGTAGGACAGCCGCTTGGCATCTTCTGCAGCGCCGCGGAGATCGGCAACCGCTTGGTTCCAGTTGTTCATGTTGCCGTAAACGCGCGCTCGAGCTTGAAGGAGCTCGTACAAGTGACCGGCGAGATGGAGTGACGCCACCTTCTGCATCGCGTCATCGGCGAGAGCGAGGGCCTCGGCATTCCGGCCAGTCCCACTCAGAGCCTCGATCTTGGCGTCGACTGCGATCGAAGGGTATGCGGCATTCGGTGTACTCGCGGCTACTCTGATCGCTTCATCAAGAGGCCCGTTGGCCTCTTTGAACTTGTGCAATTCAACAAGTCCTGTTCCATACATGCTCGCATAGCGAATGCGAGCGCCGGGGTCGGCAAACTTCGCCACAAGCCAAGCCTGCGCGACGTTCTTCCGAGCGGTTGCGATGTCGCCAAGAAGGAAGGCGGCAATCCCCTCCTCTCCAACGGCACGCGATGCAAGCAGAAACTGGTGACGCTCGACTGCAAGCGACTTCACCTCGGCCCAAGTTTGCCGCGCCATGCCCGCGTCGTAGTTTGTTTCCAGCATTCCGAGGATTGTCAGGATGCGTAGGCGCGTCTCGGGATCGCGAGCCTCAGGGCGATCCAGATCCATCCGCAATGTGGCGATCTGGTTCGGGATCGTTGTCGAGGATTCGCTTTGTGCGGGAATCTGGCTCACATGGGCGTAGAGCGCCCTCGCGGAGTCACCCCGCTCCTTGAATCCGAGTTCCGCGTCGTGGTAGATCGGAGCCGCAGCTATCCAGCTGTTCAGCCAAGACAGGTTGTCGGCTTTAACAAGCATCGCTCTAGGTGAATGAGAGACCCGCAAGAACACGCGGTATCCGATGACGCTTAGCAGCGCAGCTAGGAGGAGACCCGCGAGGATGCGGAGGCTCGGGGGAAAAGCAACTCGCATAGAACTCTGTTCTTTCGGTTGTCATCATGGCAGAGATGAGCGCAGCCGGCAACTGCTCAGGAGTTGGTTTACTCATTTCACTCGGTTGTCACCGGCTCGCTAAGCAAATCTTTTCGCGTCGTCCGCGCTCACGCGTGAGCCGCCTGCAGCCGCTCGAATCCCTGCAGTGTCACAATTGAACTTGTTGAATGTGCGGTAGATACGTACGACGTTCTGACAAGCAGCGCATCGCTGAACACTTCCATGTTCACGGCCCGTCCGTACCTGATTTTGGGCAGTCCTACAACGTTGCCCCGCAGACCTTCCAACCGGTGATCCGGGTTGAACCGCGACACAAGCGAGCGCGAAATCGTGCTCATGCGATGGGGCCTCATTCCGTTCTGGGCGAAGGACGCCAAGATCGGTCTGTCAACAATCAATGCGAAGGCGGAGACATCGCCCAAAGCTCCCGCATTTCGCGAGGCGTTGAAGTCCCGTTGTTGCCTGGTACCGGCAGACGCTTTCTACGAATGGCAGAAAATCGATAAGACGAACAGTCATTCGCAATCGGAGCAACGAGCCCTACGCATTCGCATGGCTCTGGGAAAAGTGGAACGATCGGAAGGCTGGTATGGAACTGTTGACGTTTACGGTCATCACCACAGATCCGAACGAGTGGTTGAGCCAATGGATAGTCGTATGCCAGTCATCATTCCGGCCAAAGACTACGGCCGGTGGTTGACCCTTGGTGATCTGTTGCACCCTCCACTCGATCTGCAACGGCCGTTTCCTGCTGAAGACATGACCGCTCGGAAAGGTGGATCGGAAGGTCAGTAATGTAAAGAATGACACACCCGACTGTATCGATTCGTTGGCTGATCCGGAGCCGGATCACAAGCTTGGGTAATTCAGTGGCTCAACGCCCTGCCGGTCCTCCCGAAGGCACAACTCGCCACAAGCTGCTACACCCAGTCGATACTACTCAGCCCACCAGGGTTGCTTTGTGTGCACCGAGAGAGTAGCAACGCAACGATCTTCGCCGAGATGAGCAATGTTCTCCGGAGCGACCACTAACGCCCGCGAAGTGCCGCAGTCCACGGCACTGGGTTCCGAAGAAATTGTGGCTTTCCCACAGAACCTGCACCGATCCTAATGCAGGCGTAATTGCAGCCTGGCACCTGTATGGGCGAACATAAGGCGAATGTCCGCCGCCCTGCCTCTTCGCGATTCCCGCCATTCGGCTGCTGATCTTCGCTCCGCGATTGAACAGCAGCTTGCCCAGCGAATTCCCGCAGCGCTCACCCCCAGTTCCCGGCGGCCGACCGAGTCTCTTTTCACCGGCATTGCCGCGCTGGATGAATGCTTCGGCGGTTTGCCGGTTGGCGCCATTACTGAGGTGAGCGGACTGCATGGCTCCGGGCGTACAGCACTGGCCTTGACCACATCCAGAGCCGCCACCCGCGCTGGCCATGTTGTCGCCTGGGTGGACGTGACCGATGCATTGGATCCTGCGTCTGCCGCAGCCGCAGATGTCGATCTGCGGCGTCTGCTGTGGGTGCGTTGCGGACACCAGAAGAATCAGCCACTTGCACCGGCAGCCGCACGTGCTGCCGATTTCCAGGCGCCGCAGACCTCACGTGTGCAGCATGGCGGCGGAAGTCCGCACCCACGGTCGGAAGAGCGCGGACTTTCTGACGCAGTCGGCACTCTCCTGGCCGCCGCTTCTTCGTTCCGTGGTGACCGCATCACCGGCACGCCGGGCGCCCCCAACCGACCGCTTGCACCGTCGGCACCCGCAACTTCAGCGCCTCGCCACAAGCTCTCCGCACGCATCGAGCAGGCAGGCACCGATCGCCAGCCCTCACGGCGTGGCGATTACTTACTACGTCAACGCGAACTCTTCGAAGACCATAGGAACGCAGAGCGCACGCAAGAATCTGTACCGTTGTCATTCGCGCGCATGCGACCGAGCAAGCCATGGCAGCGCATCGATCAGGCACTGCGCGTCACTGATCTGCTGCTGCAGACCAGCGGCTTTCGTCTGATCGTCCTTGATCTAGCTGATGTTGCGGCAGAGTTTGTATCCCGGATCCCCATGGCTACCTGGTTTCGCTTCCGCGCTGGCGCCGAGCAGGCGCGGACCACGCTTCTGGTACTGACTCAGCATGCCTCCACTGGCAGCAGTGCCGCACTTTTGTTGCGCACTCAGGCGCAGACGGAGACACACAGTCCGGCAGAAGAAACGAGTTACTTCTCTGGACTCCGGTTTGCCGTGGAGGTGGGTCGGCAGCGGTTCGTCGCACTCCATCCTGCCGTGCTGCCTCACCGCAAACCACCACAACGTGTCAGCGCGACCGAGTGGCAGGGACGCACATCGTGGGGAGGTCGCGTTTGAGTTATCTGCTACTGAGGGCGGCACAGTTTCCCGCACAGGCTCTGCTCACGCTCAGGCCGGAGTTGCGGCCGCAGCCGATTGCGGTGCTCGAGCACGAGCCACCGTTGGAGCGAGTCTGCTCGGCAAACCGGCGCGCGTTTGCCAAAGGGATCACACCTGGCATGACGCGCGTCGAGGCCGAGCAGATCTCCGGCGTGTTGTTGCTACGCCGTTCGCTTGCGGAGGAGCGCTCTTTGCACAGCGGCATCCTGGCATTGCTTGGCCGCTACACACCACGTATCGAAGACCTGTCCGAAGAGACCGTCTGCTGCTTCGCGCTCGACCTCGCTGGAACAGAGCGGTTGGCCGGTGGTCCACAACAAGTGGCGGAAGATCTGGAACAGCAGTTGCACTCTGTCGCTGTCTACACCGCCATGGTGATCAGCGACGATCTGGAGACGGCGCGCGTCGTCTCGCGAACGCTCGATAGCGGCAGCCATCCCGTGCTGATCCCCTCCGGTGAGGAGGCCATTGCACTCTCCTCCCTACCGTGCAGCGCGCTTGAGCCCGATCCAGAGCACGTTGAAACGCTGACACGATGGGGCATCCGCACGTTGGGGCAGCTTGCCGCACTGCGTCCTGCGGAGCTGGTGGCGCGACTCGGTCAGCCTGGCAAACGACTGCATGCACTCGCTACTGGCACGCAGCCTCATCTCTTCCGCCCTGTGGAGCCCCAATTTGTATTGCAGGCAGATGCAGTCTTCGAAGAGCCCGTCGAGTTCGCCGATTCCCTGCTCTTTGTCCTCGGCCCCATGCTGGACCGGCTCATCACTCTTGCCGAGGCTAAGGCTCTGTCCTTGTTGTCGCTTGCCCTTACCCTGAAGCTGGAGCGCGCTGCCGAACACACGCTCAGCGTGCGCCCGGCGCTGCCTTCCGCCGATCGCAAGTTCCTACTCAAGCTGCTGCAATTGGAGCTGGCCGTACATCCGCCATCCGCGGGCGTTCTGGCGATGGAATTGACTGCCGAACCCGCGGCTCCCTCTCGCGAGCAGGGTGGACTCTTCTCGCCGCAGTTGCCAGACAGCTCGCGGCTGGATGTCACGCTGGCTCGTGTGCAATCGATCGTTGGCGAGGGAAACGTCGGGTCGCCGAAACTGCGAGACACACACGGACCCGAGGGCTTCTCTATGCAGCCATTTCGCGTAGAGGCGCCGTCGCTGAATGCGCAGGCTGCCGGAACAGATGCTCGCATTGCATGCCGTCGCCTGCGCCCACCATGGCCAGCAAATGTGGCACACCAGAGCGCTCAACCCGCATTCGTTACCTGCGAGCATCAGCGCTTCCGGGTGAAGCGCGCCTATGGACCATGGTGTTCGAGTGGCGCGTGGTGGAGAAGCAGCGATGCCTGGGCTCGGGAGGAGTGGGAGGTCCTGCTGCAAGCAGAGAATGCGCCCGTCCCGATGCACGCACTGCTGGTGCACGACCTGACGACGGAGCTCTGGCAGGTAGAAGGTATCTATGACTGATCAGTTTGGGACTGAGCGTCACGGGACGGACCGCTATGTCGAGCTACATGCGGCCAGCGCCTTCTCCTTTCTTGAAGGAGCGTCGCAGCCTGAGTCGCTCGTCGAGCAGGCAGCGTCCCTCGAGATGTCCGCCATCGCCCTCACCGATCGCAATGGCTTTTACGGGTCGGCACGCTTCCACACCATGGCAGAGAAGCAGAAGATCAAAGGTCACGTGGGCGCGGAGATCTCCGCTCATGAGTTAGGAAATCGCCTGACTCCAGCGCCCTGGACCATGCACACACGCCCGCAAGAGCCTGTGCGGCTGACTCTGCTGTGTACTTCGCGTACGGGATACCAGAATCTCTGCCAGATGATCACGCGCTACAAAATGCGCGAGCCGACCAAAGCCGAAGGCTCCGCTCACATCCAGGATCTGGAGGCATTCTCGGATGGGTTGATCTGCCTTACTGGTGGCGACGAGGGGCCACTCGCGTCAGCGCTCGCGCGTGGCGGCGAGCGAGAAGGCCGGTCCACCGTCGAGCGCCTGATCTCCATCTATGGCTGTCACAATGTGTATATCGAGCTACAACGTCACCAGGAGAGAGAGGAGGAGTGGCGCAACCAGGCAGCAATGCGGATTGCGTCGGCGCTCCATCTCCCCGTGGTCGCAACAAATGGTGTGCGTTACGCCACGCCATACGATCGCGAGATCCTCGACATCTTCACCGGCATCCGCCATGGCAAAGAGCTGGCGCACGCCGGACGGCTGCTGGCCGTGAATGCGCGACGTCACCTTCGCTCTGGCCACGAGATGCGCGCTATCTTTCACGACCTGCCGCATGCGGTCGAGCGTACCAACGATGTCTCTCAGCGGCTCGCCTTCACGCTTGAAGACCTGGGCTATGAGTTTCCCCGCTATCCCGTTCCTGCGGGCGACACCATGGAGCGCTTCTTGTATCAGCGCGTCATGGAAGGCGTGTGCCTGCGTTATGGACACGCTGGTAAACGACACCTTTTGAGCAACGCCACAGCGCAGGCACGACGCGAGCTGGCGCTGATCGAGCAGCTCGGCTTCGCCGGGTACTTCCTCATCGTCTGGGACATCGTCCGCTACGCGAAACGAAACGGCATTCTCATTCAGGGCCGCGGCAGTGCTGCGAACTCGGTCGTGTGTTACGCCCTCGAAATCACCGCAGTCGATCCTATCGAGATGGATCTGCTGTTCGAGCGATTTCTAAGTGAGAGCCGTGGTGAGTGGCCGGACATTGATCTCGACCTGCCGTCCGGCGACAAGCGCGAGCAGGCAATCCGCTATGTGTACGAACGTTATGGCGAGCTGGGCGCCGCCATGACAGCTAACGTCATCACCTATCGTGGCAAATCAGCGGCGCGCGAAGCAGGCAAGATGCTTGGCTTCGATCCCCAAACACTTGCGCAGCTCTCCAGCCTGGTCGGTCACTGGGAATGGCGCGGACCGAACGACACGATGGACCAGCAGTTCCGACACGCTGGCTTCGACGTACGCCACCCGCGCATCGCAAAATATCTGGAGCTCTGCTTACGTCTTCAGGATCTGCCACGCCACCTTGGCCAACACTCCGGCGGCATGGTCATCTGCCAGGGACAGCTCGATCGTGTGGTGCCGCTGGAACGTGCCTCCATGCCCGGCCGCACCGTCATCCAGTGGGACAAGGAAGACTGCGCAGACCTCGGCCTCATCAAGGTGGATCTGCTCGGCCTGGGCATGATGGCGGTCATAAAGGACTGTCTCGAATTGATCCCGCAGCACTATGGTCAAACTGTCGATCTCGCGCAGTTGCCGCAGGAGGAGGACGTTTATGAAGTTCTGCAGAAGGCAGACACGGTTGGCATGTTCCAGGTGGAGAGCCGTGCACAAATGGCCTCGCTGCCGCGAAACAAGCCGGATCGGTTCTACGACATCGTCGTACAAGTAGCGATCATCCGGCCTGGCCCGATCGTGGGCAAGATGATGCATCCCTACATGCGGCGGCGCCAGAAGAAGGAAGAGATCAGCTATCCCCATCCCATGCTCGAAGACGCGCTGAGGCGCACCTTGGGAGTGCCACTGTTTCAGGAGCAACTGCTGCGCATGGCTATGATCGTCGCCAACTTTACTGGCGCCGAGGCGGAAGAGTTGAGACGCGCCGTGGGCATGCGCCGCTCCATGCAGCGCATGCACGATCTCGAAGGCAAGCTGCGGACCGGCATGACTACGAACGGAATCGCCCCGAGCACGCAGGAGCAGATCGTGCAGAGCATCAGTTCCTTCGCGCTCTACGGTTTTCCGGAGTCACATGCCGCCAGCTTCGCTCTCATTGCCTACGCATCTGCGTATTTCAAAGTGCGCTATCTCGCTGCCTTTACCTGTGCTCTTTTGAACAATCAGCCCATGGGCTTCTACATGCCCGCGGTGATTGTAAAAGATGCACAGCGGCACGGGTTGAAGGTGCGGGCCATCGATATTCAACAGTCTGACTGGCTCTGCACTCTGGAACATGAAGCTGACAGTAGCATCTCTCTCAGGCTGGGCTTGATGTATGCCAAGAGTTTGCGGCAGCATGCGGCCGAGGCTGTAATGGCAGCCAGGCAGGTGGGGCACTTTACATCTGCAGAAGACCTTGCGCTGCGCGTACCTCTGCTGAACAAGAAGGAGCTGACGCGACTCGCCTGCATTGGTGCGCTGAACTCATTAGCCAACGTGGGCCATCGCCGCGATGCACTGTGGCAGGTCGAGCAGGCAGGCCGACCCGCAGGTCCATTGCTACGCAATGCTGCCGCGTCACCCGATCGAAATCACGAGACACAACAACCGTCGCCACTGTGCCAGATGAATACGGACGAGCGCCTTGTTGCGGACTACTCCGGTACAGGGGTCACTGTGGGCCGGCACCCGATTGCCTATCGCCGCGCTGCACTGCGTCAGCAGCGCATTTTATCCGCACAGGAACTGCGCCAATTTGCTGACGGCGCTTACGTAAGGACAGCTGGTTGCGTCATCGCACGCCAGCGCCCAGGCACCGCCAGTGGCTTCATCTTTCTCTCGATGGAAGATGAGACGGGCATCTCGAACATCATCGTGCATCCCGATCTCTACGAACGCGAGCGTCTGCTGGTCAGCCAAGGTAAGTTCCTGCTGGTCGAAGGCAAGCTGCAGAACGAAGACGCCGTGGTCCATGTGCGCGCTGACCGAATCGTCGCCCTGGCCTCAGCACCCATCGAAATTCGCTCACACGACTTTCATTGAGAAGTTGCGGACTGCTGCTGGATATAGCGCAGTAGCGATTTCGGGCCACGAACCTAGCTCTGCCAAACACTCTCTTCGAGTATCTCTTCTTCGGGCTCAGGCTCGAGCGACGGACCAGGCTTTTCCACCGTGACCGTCTATCTACGTACGCGCGGTGTGACGGGATGCGCACCGCAATCAGAGTTCCCTGGCCAGGAGAGCTGGCACCGAAACTCCGCCCCAAGAACTTCGGCGCGCTCGATCATCCCACGCCTGTTTCCGAGCAGGATGGCTCTCCGGGCGCGCAGCTTTTTCAGTTGCTAAATCGCAGCCGGGCAGAACTGCCTTCCAAACGTTAAGACGTCGATCCGGCCTTAGTCCCAGTCGGACTGTGTAGATGGCACCTTGTGGACAGCAATGCGCCGGAACCAGTGCGGTGTTGCGACGGCTCGCGAGTTCGGAGGGTGCACATAGCTTCGCCCTTATGGTGTGGTGACCTGTGTGGGCCAGTCGATGGCGACCGAGCCATCGCAACGCTCGAGATCGTTGAGCGTGACCCCCGAGGGGGCCGCGTTTCCCGCCGCGAGTGGACCTTGCGGCGTGGTGACGGTCACGAAGCTGGTGGTGCTGTTCGTGCATTGGCTGTTGCTGAGAGTCCAGCCCTGGTACTTCCCGGCCGCGGCTCCGAGATAGTAGCCGGCGGAGGCAGTATAGGTGTTCGCGTCCCACGCAAACACCGAATTCACGAAATTACCGTACGGCCCGTAGACGGCGGCGCCGTATTGTCCGGGCGAGTCGAAGAAGGCATTGATGTGCAGGTCGGTGGTGGCGTATTCGGCGATCTGAACAGTCTGGTTCGTGTAGGGGTGTTCGCCGATGATGGTGTTCTTCGACGATGCAGGCATCCAGCCTTCGCCATAGGTGTTGGAGCCCGTCGCCTCAAGGTTCCACGCATTCGAGCGACGCACGTTGGTGAACTTCATGCCGAAGGTCGGAGTGATGCCGTCCTGGATGAGGATCTTGAGCCCCGCGGTGCTCGAGCAGCTCCCGGCATTGGTGATGGTGGCTCCGGCGACGGTGCCGTAGGTGACCGTGGGAATGTTCGAGTACTGGCCGGAGGCGTCGCTCGACACGTTGATGGAGAGGGTCGGCACGGTCTTGCAGGAGGCGAGATCGGGGCCGACGATGCTGGCACGCACGTACTGCCTCGTGTACTTCTTCGTCCCGGCGTTCACGACGGTGACGCCCGTGAGCGAGGTGCCGGACCAGACCGGTGTGAGGACCGCGCCGCGCCCGGAGCCAACGCTATCGAATGTCTTGAGATTGTAGAGAGACGCGCCGTAGATCTGACCGGCGTTGTTAGGATCGGCGTTACCAAACTCCAGCTCGTGATCGGACCCCGGAGCGGCGTTGCCGCACGAAAGGTCGAAGAAGGTGCTGGAAGACATGCCGTAGAAGCCGCAGGCTGCGGTGTCGTAATGGTTCGCGCTGACGCTGAAGCCCTGGAAGAGCGCGCTGGTCACGAGGCCGTTGGGCGAATCGGGATGATTAACGGTGGTGGCCATGGGACAGCCGCCGCGCTTGACGAGGCTGCTGAGGTTGGAGCCCCAGCCAATGATCGAGACAGTGGCATATGTGCCGTCACCCCGCGGCACTGTGGGCAGCGCAATCGCATCGCAAGTCTGTGTTGCGGAGGGGTTAAGCACGACATACACCGGTGTCTGTGGGTGCGCGGCGAGGTAGGCGTCCGCCGCCTGCCGTGCCATGTCGTACTCGGTGTGCGTGCCGGTCCACTGGTAGGAGGCGACGTAGAAGAGCGCGTTGCCGAACTGGCTGGCGAGCAGCGGCACGCTGACCGCGTTGCTCCAGGGGAGCGCTCCCTGCGCGGAGGCGATGTGGGGAAGGGCGAGTTGGGCGGCGGCCAACAGTGCAGCACAAACGATCCTCTTCATTTGAAACTCCTGACCACTCGATCGACGCGGCGAGCGCGGGCCGCTTGGGTTGACTGGTGTGGTGGGACGTGCGGCGATGTCGAGGGCCCGAGATGCAGACGGGCGGCGTGTGCTCGCGGGAGGCGTGGCAGAGTGGCTCGTCTCGGCAGCTACGGGGTGGTCGCCCACTGGGTGGCGTTGCTGCCATCGCAGGTCTGGATAGATTGAAGCCTCAGGCCGCCGGGCACTGGATTGGTGTTGGACAACAGACCGGCCCGCGTGGTGACAGCGACGAATTGGCCGCTGGTGTTGCTGCAGTGGCTGTTCTGGATCATCCAGTCCTGGAAGACGCGCGGGTCGTTGCCAGCGTAGTAGCCGGAGGAGCCGATGTAAGCGCCAGTGTCCCACTTGAAGGTTGCGTTCTGGAAGGTACCGTTCTGGCTGTAGATGGCCGCGCCGTACTCGCCCGGATCGGTAAAGACGGGATTGACGTGACGATTGCCGTTGGCAGTGTCAGTGATCTGAATGAGCTGTCCGGCGGAGGGCTGCTCGTTGTAAATGGAGTTATTGTGCGAGCCGGCCAGCCAGCCTTCGCCGTAGGTGGTTGCGCTGGTGGCGCGTAAGTCCCAGAAATGCGAATCGGCGATGTTGGTGAATTTCATCCCGTAGGTCGCGGGCGTCCCGTCCTGGATGAGGATGAACAGGTGGGCGGTGCTCTGACAGCTGCCGGCATTGGTGATGGTGGCACCGTTGATCAGCGCGTGGGCGTCGCGCGTTGGCGTGAGCTGCGGCACCACGGAGCAGGTGACGAGATCGGAGCCGATGATCTGGGCGCGCACGTACTGGCTGGTGTAGCCGCGCGAACCGCCGCTCACAACGGTGACGCCTGTGAGCACGCTCCCGCCCCATACCGGTTTCAGCACAGCACCCAGACCACCGACGACCGAGTCAAAAGTCTTCAGGTCATAGGCGTAGATGTTGTCCATCCAGCCGACTGAGTTGGCATCTCGGTTGCCGAACTCGAGCACGTGGTCGGCGTTCGCGACGGCGTCGCCGCACGCCACATCGAGGAACGTAGTGAGCGACATGCCGTACATCTCGCAGGCGGCGAGGTCGTGATGGCTCGCGTCAACGGTAAAGCCCTGGTACAAGCCGCGGCTGAGCGCGCCGTTGGGCGAGTCCTTGTGCTGAAGGGTGGCCGCGCTTCCGGGGCAGTTCGGGTCCTTGACGATGCTGCTGACGGCGGAGCCCCATCCGATGATCGAGGTGGTCGACGCGGAGCCCAGGGACGGCAGCGGAACGGCGTCGCAGGTGGTGTTCACACCGGACTTGAGCACCAGAACGCTACCCGGTGAGTAGGCGCCCGCGGCAAAGGCGTCGGCTGCCTGCCGCGCCATATCGTAATCGGTATGGTTGCCATTCGCACTGTACGCACTGACGTAAAAGACGCCCGGGGGCGTGGTGCTCCCGAGCAGTGCCGGGGAGGCTGCGGTTGCGCCGGCCAAGAGAAGGGCCCATTCATGACATTTCATCATCATTCTCGTTTTACGAAAGAAACGCTGCGCGTGCTGCCCGGGGCGCGTACATAGGACGCCCGGACGACGGAGACATGCGCGCGGCGGACCGGCTGCTGAGGACAAGCCGAACCGGAGAAAAGCACAAGCTGCCGAAAGGACCGTCGCGAACCGTTGCGCTGCGTTTTCTTGCTCAGGTGAGAGTAGCGTTCTTCGGGCCGAAATGCCCAGCTATTTACCACATCTGCTGTGACTCATTCGTGGTAGTGCGCAGACGACGGGATTTCCTGTGGGGAAAGTTCGCTCCCTGCCGGGATCTTGCAAGCAGGTCTCCAAAGATCCGACTTTCAGACCCGCGGGTTGACCACGCCGCAACCTGCCCCAATTGCATGAGCCGCCTTCTCGTGCTCAGACAAGAACAGCGATCTCGGCGAAGGACACTCGCCGTTGCTCTAGCCGCCGCTACGATTGCGGCTGTCACGATTGCTTTGGTCCTAGGCTGGCGGTCGATTGATCGCACTCCACCTGCAGCCAACACTGTTGCGGTCTCCCAGACTGTCGACCTCTGGGACACCGGAACTGTTCGAGGAGAGCAGGCGGGGCAATTGCAGTCTGTCTCTCTCCCTACCGCCTTGATCAGACTTACTATCGTCCTGCCGCGGCACAGCCCGCCAGGACAGTACTTGGTGGCGATCACTCGCGATCGGAACGGGAACGGTGTGGTGGCCGAGGGACTTGCCCCGGCTGCCGCAACTGGCGAGAAGGAGCAGATTACGACCAGCATCGATCTGAGCAAAGCTCACGGTGGGCAGTACTTCCTCTCAACGACCCACGAACAAGATCAAGCGGCGTACTACTATCCGCTCAAGATCAAGCATTGAATGTGTTCTGCGCAAGCGCCAATCTCGTCAACCATGTACTTCGAACTCGCAAAGCGGACATCTATAGTCGCCCACAGGCAGTAGGGGGATGCATGCCGAGTCACGAACTTCGACTGTGCTGCCGCCCTGCGGGCAAACGTGCAAATCCGAGATTCGTTTGACTTCGGGATACGTCTTGCACAGTGGACAATAGGAGGACTATAGCCGTCGTGTTTCCTACCCGGTCACGGGTGGCTGGCGTGATGCTTGACAGTTAGCAAACCTACGCTGTGCATCAGCACGAGTCGAAACGCGAGCGTGTATGGCGCGGGTATGGGCACGACGACTGTCACAGGAACGGCCCACGGCTCCTATGGGTGCTTCGGCGGGCGTGGTGGTCCAGTCAGTGTCGGACGCAAACTAACACTGTTTACTGTCGATTGTCGAGTTACGGCTAGCAATGGCACCATCGCCGCGGGCTGGAACGATCCGAATATATGGCTACGTTTGGCTTAAGCGATAGTGTTCCGCACCAACCGATCACCCTACCTCTGGGAGGAACCTGCACAGCCAATAACATCTATCATTACCGAGATGGACAAAGGCTCCATAACGTCGGCCCCATCAACAACAGGATTGCGGACAACGCTTGCACGAAGTTCATCGATAAGATCACGACCGGGTATACGGACACAGTCACTCCCTGAGCAATTTATGAGAAAAAGCTTCTTGATGTCATCTGCGACAGTCCTATTCACGCTGTCCATGGGAGGTGGCCAATCGTGGGCGGCCTCCCAAGGGGATCTCTTAAGGTGGGCAGAAATGAACTGGAGCGATCATGGTGGGGATCTTACTACCCGACGGGAGTGTCTCGTCGTTGACGAGAAGGGAGAGTACTACCATGAGACGGGAGTTCAGCGACGATCTGGAGACGCATTGGAGATCAGAGCGTCGAAAGGGGAGCTTGACGCACGCGCTCTCAAGCAGCTCCGGGAGGCTCTGTCGCCAAGACAGCTAGAAGTCATCCCACGCTTTCAGAGACCGAGTTTTCCTCTAAGCAGTTCAGAATTTCATCTCGTCACAGTCTGGACACCCTCGCGAATGCTTGGCTATTACGAGCAGGCAACTTCGGAACCGCCCGCTTCTAAGGATGTCAATGCGCGTACTGAAAAGACGTCTGAGTGGCAGCGCTCGAAGCTCGCACTGGTTCCTCTAGAGACGTGGGTCCATGACGTCGAGCGCTCGCCGGCGGCCATAAGGACCGATGCGGTCGCCGGGAGATGTGACAAGAAGTAGTCACAATGCTTGAACACGCACCCGTGACGCAGGCGGTCCGCCTTGGAGTCTCCTGAGTCGAACGGAGATCCTCCAGGCAGTCTTGGATAGGCGGCAAGGATTCGCTTTTTCGGGATCCCTGCACTTACACTCCCCGCAACACTGCGGAGCCGAAGTAGAGGACCGGCAAACCGGAGAGGCCTCCGGCGGCGGACGATGCGGGTTAGCTGACATGGCTATGCACTCGTCGAGAGCTGTCACATCCGAGCGAGGAAGTTGTAGCCACCAAAAACGACTGAGGACCCCAACTTGGGCCAGCTTCACTCGTCCATCGGCAACGATTGCCTCAGGTGCTCAACTGGCTATCGAGATCCCTAAAGCGGCTCCAAGCTGTTGATCGCTTCCGTCCCGTCGGCTGCGCCAATCAAATCGGGCCAGATGGTCCGGCTCGATCGGTGTCCCTTCGAGAACGTCGCCTTTCCAGGTGTGGTATGCGCCGGTGGGGAGTGCCAAGCGGTACCCCGCCCCAACTTTCACAGAGGTCGCCGACAAGAGCCGTCCGGCCGTCTGCTCACCGACGATGGTCGCTAGCTTGTTCTCACGTGCAAACGCAACAATCATCTCTGCCGCACTGGCAGTGTGGCGATCTACCAGCAACACGATTCGTCCGTGGAAGCGCTGTGGACCGAGACCCTCGGTATCTAGGACCACAGGCTTTTGTGTGAGCATTGCGGGAGCGAATCGCAGTGCCAAGGGCCAGAGCGCCTTAGTATTCGATGGAATCCGTGAGAAGCGGGGAAAGCTCAGCTTCTCACGGTCGAGGTATCCCGCGGCCCGGCGCTTGTCTAAAGCAAAGCCGACCGGAATCTTCTCCGGGGTCAACAGGCTCATGACGCGTAACGCGCCGACCCCGCCTCCAGTGTTCCCGCGCAAGTCGATGATCAGCCGATCCACTCCATCCAGAGATCGCACAGCATCGGTGATCTGATTTGCGACAACGACTCCGACCATGCCAGGGAACATCGCTACTTTCAGGTAGCCAACTCCGTCTCCGAGGTGACGGGCTTCGACGAGCGTGGGTTCGATAAAGTGAAGCTTCTTCCCTTTCGGACGTGCTACGTCCACCGTCACCTTTCGCCGGAGTTCGTCGTTATCGATTACTTCAACCTCGGTCGGCTCGCCCATCGGAAACACCGGGTGATCCGGTGGCGTGATGTCACGGCCGCCTACGCTGAGGAGAATATTGGCGGGCTCGATGCCCGCAGTGGCGGCCGCGCCGCCCGCATGGACATCCTGGAAAATCCACCGGTTCCCGTAATCCGTCTCATCTGCCAAGTAGGTTGCGCTTAGGGCAGCACGGCTCGATGCGCGACGCGCACTTTGGTGAAAGAACCCGAGGTGACTCGTCTGCAGTTGCGCCAGCAGATCGGTCATGGCTTGCTCGAAGGCATTCGCGTTGGGAGCGGATTCGATTGCGCTTCTATGCCTCTTCACCGCCGCGTGCCAACTGTCATTCAACTTCTCGGGCGAGTAGAAGCGCTTCTCTAAAGTGGTGAGCACCTTTTGCAATATGCGGTGCTTCTCCTGATCTGATAGCCCCAAGTTCTCTTGTCCGACGGCAGCGCCTGCTCCACTCATTGCACATTCCTCTTCGTCGAGACCGCTTCAGATTCAGGGAACAACGTTGCACTTGGTTCCCCTGCGAGTTCGAATCCGGCCCAGAAGTATGGTGGATCACCAGAGTTCATCAGCTCGAGTTGCGCATCGCGCAGTGCTTCTGCCTTGGGTTTGCGCAGGCTCAGCTGTCGGTAGAAGGAGATCATCAGTTGCGCAGTCGCGTGGTCTTCCACATCCCAAAGAGTCGAGACCACACTCTGCGCTCCCGCTTCGATAAACGCGTTAACAATGTTGTCGACGCCCTCCTCGCTTACGGGGCCGAGTCCTGTGTCGCAAGCCGAGAGCGTTACGAGATCGGTGTTCAGCGGCAAGGTGCGAATCTCCCGCACTTGGAGCAGACCATCGTCAGTGGATGACGAGTGAGGAGCAAAGACGAGGGCGGAACGATCTGGGTATTCGGGATCTGCGTATCCATGGAGTGCCAGGTGAATGACCCGGTACTCATTGAGCGGAAGCTCGCGGAAAGCCGCCTTGGTCGCATGACCCCCAAGGAGAATGGTGCTGGGTTTCGGGAGGTCGTCCGCGATGGTCTCCACTTCCCTCCGACTCTCCGGCAGGGCCACCAAGTCCTGCCTGCTAAGTCCAGAAACGGCGCGACGGATAGAAGCAAGCAGGTTCGGAGATGGCGGATTTGAAGTCCAAGCGGCTACTCCCACGTACGGCAGGTCGTCTTGCGTGCTCGGCAGATGAGGGTGGCGGAGCAGATCCAGCACTGACCCTGAGGGCACAACACTCACAACATGCGATGCCAAGACATACTGGCCGGAAGCCATGAGCGCAGAGAGCGGCAGCAGGTGCAACCTCCCATCTGGAACGACGATCAGGTTCGTCTTCTGCTTGTATTCAGGGATTGGGGCCAGAAGTTCGTTGTACAGCTTCGCGGCCAGCGTGGTGTCCGTCTTGCGTTTGAGGAGTTCAGACCGGTACTGGTCTGAGTCTTCCTCGATTTCGGTTCGGGCTGGCAGTTCGTACCGGTGCACCGTTGTACTGGTCACCGCCAGCGCGTACGAGACCGGCTCGTCCAAGACGTATTCGATGAACAAATCGGAGGGCTGCAACTCCCTTTGGAGTGCGGCGAGCGAGACAGGACTAGGGACAGGGCTCGGATTTGACCCGTCGAGTTCTCGTTCTGTGGCGTAGATCGTGTCAAGTATTGCCGCTCGTCGGCTCGGGTCTTGCGTGTCGAGCAACTGCACGTCTAGTTGGCTCAATCGCAAATCTGCCGGCGTTGGTTGATTAGGAATGACGACCTCGTGATGGGAAAGGCCCTGCGCTTCGACACGCCCCCTTGCTCTCTCGAGAGTGCGGAATGCATCGGGCGTTCTGCCTTGATCGCAGAGCGAGGCGAAATACCCGGCGTACACATTGCTCAGTTCGCTCAACAGCTGCCTTTCCACCGTGGGCGTCGGAGCTCTGCTGAGAAGGGCATCCAGAATGTCCGCACTCTGTTCGTAGTACTCATTCGAAGCCTTGACATCCCCGAGCCGTGCCAGGATCTGAGCTTTGATCGCCAGATTAGAAGGTACGAAGTACAGCTCATCCGGGATCCTCTTGTTAGCAGCGATGGCTTCGTTCACCGCCGTCAGTGCCGAATGTGTGTCTCCGGTGTGCAGGTATGCTTCCGCTAAAAAGCCTTCGGCTTGAGTAACGCCACGCCAGTACGACAGTTGTTTCGCATAGACCGCAGCATCGCGGAGGTCCGAAACCGCTTGACTCCAGTCTTTCATCCCCTCGTAGACCCGCGCGCGCGCTTGATAGAGCTCGTACAAATGCCCGGCGAGATGAAGTGACGCAACCCTTCTGCATCGCGTCATTTGCGAGTGCGAGGGCCTCGGCGTTCCTGCCGGTGCCACTCAGCGCCTCAATCTTGGCGTCGACAGCGATGGAAGGGTAGGCCGCGTTCCGTGTACTCACTGCCACTCTGATCGCTTCATCGAGCGGCACGTTTGCCTCTTTGAACTTGTGCAACTCGACAAGACCGGTTCCATACATGCTGGCATAGCGAATGCGAGCGCCGGGGTCGGCGAACTTCGCCACCAGCCAAGCCTGCCCGACGTCCTTCCGAGCGGTTGCAATATCACCAAGGAGGAAAGCGGCAATTCCCTCCTCTCCAACTGCACGCGATGCAAGCAGTAGATGATGCTGCGCAAGCGCAAGGGACCTCACCTTAACCCAGGTCTCGCGGGCCATTTCCGCGTCGTAGTTTGTTTCCAGCATGCCGAGTATGGTCAGGATGCGTAGGCGGGTTTCAGGATCGCGAGCATCAGGGAGATCTAGATCGTTGCGCAATACAGCGATCTGGTCCGGGCTTCGTGTGGACGATTCACTTTGCGCGGGGATCTGGCTCACCCGCGCATACAGCGCCCTGCCAGAATCGCCCCTCCTGCCAAATTCGGCCTCTGCTTCCCGGTAGATCGGGGCCGCTGCGATCCAGCTATTCAGCCATGACAGTTCGTCGGCTCTCTCCAGCATCGCCCTCGGAGACCGAGAGGTCCGCACGAAGGCGTCATATCCGGCAACGCTCAGCAGCGCAGCAAGGATGAGACCGGCGACGATGCGAAGGCTTGGGGAAAAAGCAACTCGCATGGAACTCTGATACTCGGTTGTAATCATGGCAGAGACGACAGCTGGTGAGCAACTTGTGGCAGCCAGGTGTTCTCATTTTCACTTGGCTTTCACACGGCTCTCCACCCTTTGGAGTCGCGAAAATGCCCCGACATGTCTATCGGAGTCCGGCCGATAAGCGCCAGAATCGGCTAGGTCATCGCCAGGCGCTCCAGAGGTGTCCAGAGTTGAAGAACAGCAATGATGTCACAGCTGAAAGTCTGTCGGACTGGACCGGTCCTGCCGGTACAGTCGTGGTGATATTCCAAAGGTCCTAGTGAACAGGGAACCAAACGAGCCCAGGCTTTGGAATCCCGCTTGCGCGCACACCTCCGTGACTGGCAGTTTTGTGTCTCGCAGGAGCGCGGCTGCAAGCTGCAGACGCTGCCTTTGCAAAAACAAGTGCGGGGTCTGACGGTAGAGAGTCCTGAAGGAGCGGTGGAAGTGAAACTCAGATAGGCCGGCCTCGCGCGCGATGGCGAGAGTCGACAGCTTGACGGGGAGGTTCGAGAGCATGAAATCGACACCGCGTTGGACGCGGCACCGCACTTCATCGCGTGTAGCGGCCTTCGCGAACATGAGCCTTCGACCCATCTCCCACTCGGCGGCCTCGTCGTCCAGCAGAGCCAGCGCACTCTGTACGACCCCGCCGGTCCAGTCGAACGTGTGGCCACTCGCGATCGCATTCTTCAGATGGTCGAGGCTAGAGAAAAGACGGTTGGAGGCGGCTCGCAGGCCGGGGCGCAGTTCCCTGCCGTGCAGGCGTCGGTGCTGCTCGAGCAACGTCTCCTCAGATTGACTCAGATTGTTCGCCACATCCGGGACGAACGCGTCACGGAAGAACAGACAGAAGGTGGTGGCCGGGGTCGCGGCTTCGATCTCGAGTGAGTAGGGCTGACCCTCCGTAAGAAGAAGCCAAGATGTACTCCTAACAGTGAACCTGCGCCCGGAGACGCACCAAGTCGCCTCGCCAGCGAGCACGCGCTTGATTGAGAGCACTCCCCTCACTTCTGGCGTTTGGTATCGTCGCGCCGATCCGGTGAAGATTGCGTGCTGCTTCCCCAGCACGTCCGCTTCCGGATTGACTAGCAGCGGAGCATCCATCGGAGGTAATCACCTTAAAAAAGCAGTTTGGAAGAAGCGGCGCAGTCGCGTGCCCGTTACGTTGGCAACCAGGGAGATGATGATCTCTCCCCAGAGGGAACCGATGAGTGAACACTCGCGTAGGGACTTCGCAAAGGCTGCGACGGCCGTCTTGGGGACTGCCATGCTGACCCAGCAAACCATACATGTATCAGGCATGCAGAGCAATAGTCCGCCCGCCACCAAACCGCAGATCGCTCTGACACTTGTGCATGACTTTGTGGCAAATGCGCATGGCGACCTGGTGAAGGTGACGGCGCTCCTCGAGCAAGAGCCGGCGCTGCTGAATTCCGCATGGGACTGGGGCGGCGGCGACTACGAAACCGCCATGGGTGCTGCGGGCCACATGGGTCGCGCTGATATTGCTGAGTACCTGCTCAGCAAGGGTGCACGCATGGATCTGTTCCCCGCGGCTATGCTCGGACACGTGGAGATCGTGAAGGCTACCCTAGCGGCTGTGCCTGGGCTACGTGATTCGAAAGGGCCGCATGGCATCCCGCTGCGGGCTCACGCCGAAGCCGGCATGCGAAAAGGCGTGAATGGTGCGGAAGCGGTACTAGCCTTCTTGGATTCCTTGAAGTAGCGCTGACCTTAACAGCAACGCCGGACCAGGTACCTCATCCATGATGCGCCTCTTCGCCGCGCTCTGCTCACTAATGTGTTTCGGTGTCGCCGTACCGAAGCACGTAGCCTTGAGCAGACCCGTCGCACAGCCCGCTTCTCAGGCAAAGTGCGTCATCTGCTTCTACGGCCCCGACAACCTCGCCTTCGATGAGAGCGGGAATGCATATGTCACGGACAACGATCACAAGAGTCGCTTCCGGGTTGTGGAGATCTCGCCTACGGGCCGCAAGCTCGCTGAGTGGGCAACCTTCACGGCATCAGATCGCCTCAGGGCTGGCCCGGAAGGGATCGCCATATCGTCTTCAGGAGAGATCTACGTCACAAATGGTGGCGCCCCGCGAGTCGCAAAGCTTGGTCCGCGCGGCACCTTGATCGACGCGTTTGGTGGAAACCTGTTTCACGATCTGGGATATATAGCGATCACCCGAGACGGGTCCATCTACGTCTCTGAGGGAGAGCAGAACGTGCCGAGTGGATCTCTTCGCTCATGCTTCCCATCGAGATCGTGTCGCACTTCTCACGTATTCTGTCGCTCACGGTGCGTTTGTATGCGAATACGTTCGCCGGCGACATGGTGACACTGGTCTTCTTTTCGCTCGTGCCCATCGTCATCCCTGCGATCTTCCTCGGCATGCACTTTGCTGTCTCTGTGATTCACGCGCACCTGTTCATGATGCTGGCGCTGATCTACATCGCCCAAGCGATCTCGCACGAACACTAGAGCCGGCGTATGGCATTTTCAGACAGGAACCGCCACCGCGTCGTCTGCATCGGCCAAAAGCGTGAGAGTGCCAGTACGGCTTCTTTCAGTGGCAGGAAGCTGAGTTGGAGCAGGTCATCTGATGGCTTCTGGTCACAGTCGCAAGCTCGCACATGCCCGCCTCATCTACCGAGTTCGCTTGCGTCTGAACTGCCGACCGCATCCCGCTGCTGGAAAGGCTTCCCATTCTTTCTCGACGAGCACTTGAAGAATAGCCTTCAAGGATTGCGTTGGGAATTCACACCTTTTGGCAGAGCGAGCGATCGAATCAAGGCGCGTCGCCATTCGCACGAGGTCGGCTAGCGAGTCCGCCTTCATCTTCCTCATCACACGGCCGCGATGTACCTGAAACGTATTTTCAGTGATCCCAAGTTCAGCTGCAGCTTGCTTGTTGAGAAAGCCGGCTGCGGTGAACTGCAATACATCTTGCTCTCGCGGCGTCAGGGAGCCCCAACGGCAAAGTAGAGATGAACGTTCGACGCGTTCGTGACGCGCCCTGAGATCCTGGGCGAAGGCTGTCTGAACAGCTGCTAGGAGCCGCGTGTAGTCGAGCGGTTCCAGCACGAAGTCGATGGCCCCGCTCTTCATCGCATCCACTCCAGCGTTGAAGTCGCCACCCGCAGCGACGAAGACGACAGGGGGCCCCTGTCTGCCGGAGATCCTGCTTTGTACCTCGAGTCCACTGCAATCGGGAAGATTCAGGTCAAGGATGACGCAAGCAGTTACATCGGGGGCTGGAGTAGTCATGAATTCTTTGGCAGTTCTAAACGCTTTCACATCGATCGAATGAGTCGAAAAGAAGTGTGTCAGGCTGCCGACGCGAATCGCGTCACCGGAGACGACAAGCACTATCGTCTTTAAGGAGGGAGATGGATCGATCCGGATCAAGCGGGGAGCACCGTGAAGGCTCGGATTCGACCGGAATCCGGAGTGGAGACGAGGGAACAGGATTGGTTCTGGGGACGCGGGCATTTTCTCCTCCTGCCGGTCAGTCAACACAAAGCACGATGCAGCTTACCGGTTCTCGCACACATTCGATGCAGCCAGCCTGCATCAGCTCCTTCAGGAATCCATCAGACCAGCTTCCTGATTAGATCGCCCGCAAGCAAACAGTTGACGTTCTTGCCTCAATCGTTCGTTCTTACACAAGAGCTCGCAGAGGAGCATCTCCAGATTCGTCAATCTGGCCTGCCAATAAGCCCTTTCGGCCTCGAGTTCACTGTCAACCGGATTAGCCTCCATAGCGAGCTCCATCCACTCCTACATCCATGAGCTGTGAACGTGAGGTTCGGCTCGTGAGAGGAACCACAAACATCCTCTGAAAGGAGATTAGCTGTTCCAGAAACGTGCCGACAGCCCCGATAGACCAATGATGGTCTAGCCCTTTTGGAACGATCTTAAAGCATTCAAGTCACTTGACGTCACTGAGGAGGAAGGATCAGTCGCCGGCCGAACATCTTCGAGTCGATCGAGTAAGCTCCTGGACCAAGAAACAGGAGTGCGAGCATTACTAGTGTTCGGAGAGAGAATTCGAAGGACCCGAGGCCGTCCCATGCGGGCCAATAGATGGCCTCGCAGCTTATGGAAAGGAAACTCGCAATCGGAGTCATTGCTCCTGAAATAAGCAGAAGGCCTACGACCCCCAAACCTACAATCCTCCACGGGCTGACGGTCTCGATCGAAGAGTTTTGGATGGCCGAGTCAATGAGCATTCCAAGCACACTGGCCCGCAGAAACAATAGCGCTATCCCAGGCAAGCCGGTCGGAAACATTGAGAACAGTCGTTGCACCGGTTCATCATAGTGCTGGCCACATCGAATAGGATGACCCTGCGGAACCGACCTGCCCTAGCCCTTTTGAGTCATCCTGGCACCGCCCCATGAGCGTAATATGAGCGGGTGACGGCACCTGCAGATAGATGACTCAGCAGAGGGAGTTCCAATGGATCCATCAGCCAAGATTCGAGTCCTGGTGGTCGATGACCATCCGCTGATGGTTGCAGGCATCGTGGGAGAAATCAATGCACAGCTGGATATGCTCGTGACGGCACAGGCTGCCGACGGAGAAGAAGCATTATCTCGCTACCGAAGCTGTCGGCCTGACGTGACGATCATGGACGTTTGCATGCCGAAGTTGAACGGCATTGATGCCATTATTGCCATCCGTAAGGAGTTTCCGAAGGCGCGGATTATCGTGCTTACCACCGCCATCGGGCACGTTCAGGCGCTGCGCGCATTCCAGGAAGGGGCCGTCGGGTACCTGCTTAAGAATCTCGTCCGGAAAGAATTGGTCGAGACCCTACGAGCGGTTCACGCCGGCATGAAGCGAATCCCACCTGCCATCGCACAGCAACTTGCCGAGCACATTGCAGACGAGGCTCTTACCGCCAGAGAGCTCGACGTTCTGCGTATGGTAGCGCAAGGAAAGGGAAACAAGATCATCGCGTCTGACCTCCAAATTGCGGAGCACACGGTGAAGAACCATATGAAAAACATACTTGTGAAATTAAGGGTCGACGACCGGACTGGAGCGGTAGTCACTGCAGTTCGTCGCGGTTATATCGAGATTTGATTTGGCCGATTTCGAGCGTTGCCAATGCAAGTCACTCTATGCGACCTCGACTACCCGCGGTTTCATCTTTTGAGTGCGATGAGCCAAAGAATGACCACGGTTTATTCCTTGTACGGTAGGCCCGCTGCCCATCCAAGATCACCTCTAACTCCGTGCCGATGCCTAAACGGCTCCACAGCCTGAAGTTCGCATCAAGCTTTCGCGCTCGACTTCTCATGTTATGCAGGCCGAGGTGGCGGTGACCAGGGTTAGCGTCAAAGAGTCCCGGCTCGAAGCCCTGGCCGTTGTCCCGGACACGCAGGCGCATCTCTCTCTTTCCGTATATGAGTTCCACTTCGATAGCCTTTGCCATTGAGTGGCGGAACGCGTTGTAGATTGCCTCGCGCGCTATTTTGCCGAACTCCGCCGTAACCAAAGGATCGAGGCTACGGGGCTCACCATCAACCCGCACCGCATACTCAATGGGATGCGCTGATGCAAATTCAGCACAATATCCCGCGATCGTCTCGGCAAAGTCCCGCTCCCTAGTCTCCCTCTGAGGTATGTCCAGGAACATCTCTCGCCCCTCCGTCATCACCCCATCCGACTCATTAAGGACCTCCTCCAAGGCCCGGCGGACGGAGTGTTCCTCAGGAAGCCGTCGTGAAGCAGTATGGAGACGCAGAAATAGGCTCTGCACAGCCTGAAAAAATGTGTCATGTAGATCTCGAGCGATGTCTTCGCGTTCCGACAGTCGCTCCTGGTGCCGAATCTGGAACATCGCCGTCAGGTGACGGATTCTCAGCACATACGTAGTCCAAAGGGCTGTCAACAAGAGGCCGAAACATAGAATACGGAACGACCATCTTTGCCAGAATGCTGGCTCGATGACGAACGGGACACTCGTTTCTGGCCCATTCCACAGTCCGATGCCATTCGATGCTACAAAACGGGCGACATAGGATCCCGGGCCCAAGTTTGAAAAGACGACTTGCCTCGAGGCGACGACATTGCTCCAGTCCTGGCCCGCGCCATCGAGTTTGTAGCGGAATCGAATCCGTTCTGGAGAGGAGAGGTTCGTGCTTCCATAGTTCAACGTAACGGCGTGAATTCCAGGAGGGATCTCTATGGGAGCTGCCGGGCTTAGGGGCTTTCCGCCTGCGGAGATTGCTTCAATTCGAGCCGCTACTGGGTAAAAGGTCTTTATCGTCACGTTTGGATTCGCCATGGAAAGGCCAGAGCTCAGCGACAGCCAAATGCGGCCGGTGTGATCTGCTACGACGGTGTTGTTGCGGCTAACGACCTCGCGTCCCTTCAATCCATCTTCAGCTCCAAAGCTCTGTATGTCAGTCTCCAGAAGTGATCCTGAGATGAGCCGCTCCCGGTTGACTCGCAGCACGTGATCAGCGGTTGTAAACCAAAGGAAGCCCCAGGAATCTTCGGCAATGCCAAACACCTGCTCTCGTAGTAACTCCGGCAGATTGCCAGGAACGGTTATCTTGCCGTCTGAGAAGTAGGCTAAGCCTCCAGATGTCGCAATCCAAAGTGTGTGCGACTCATCTTCGAAAACCGACTTCACTACAGACGACGGCAACCCATCTTGGGCGGTGTAAGTCTTCCAGCGTGCATCGGAATAGGAGGCGAGTCCATCCGGAGTTGCGACCCAAATCGTTCGGTCGAAGCTCTCGGCGATTGCATTGACCGCATTTGAGGGAAGGCCATTGGTACTTGAATGATTCTTAAACCGTCCGCCAAGCAAGCGGCTCACGCCAGAGCTGACGGTTCCGGCCCAGACTGCTCCGTCTTTACCGCAGTGCACTGCATACACGCTATTTTGTTCAAGGCCGTCGGTTGTCTTATAGGTGCGAGCTGAAAATGAATGGGTCACTTCGGTAAGGGCTGTCAGACCCTCATGTTGTCTGCCTATCCAGATTCGATTGCCGCAGCCGGTGATTGAATAAACGACATCCCGGGAAAGGCCGGCAAGTGTGACTCGCTTCGCGCGCCCATCGGTCACTAAGAAGACGCCGCCCGCGAACGGAGCAAACCATATTCTGCTCTTTGAGTCTATGTAGATCGGTCCGCCCCCCGCGGAGGGAAGGCCGTCGGCAACTGAATAGGAGGTCACCATCCCGTTACGCAGCCGCTCCAGACCTTGAGATCCTCCGAACCAGATATCGCCGTCCCGATCTTCAAAGATCGCTCTCACTTCATGGACGGCCCGTTGGTCAACCAGTTCAAGTGAGACCGCTCCGAATGAGGTGACGCGAACCAGACCGTGCTTTGTTCCCACCCACAGATTGTTATCGTGGTCCTTCGCCATCGCAAGGATTTGAAGGCCCTTGAGCGCCGGCAAGGAAACGGGTTTCTTTGCACCAACCTCTAATAGGTAAAGTCCATCGTCGGTTCCAATCCAGAGCCCCCCATTTCCACTCGGAGCAAGACAATTGATCGCAGACTTTACGAAGCCCGGAGCCACCCCTGCGATCTCACCTCGCTGCAAACGAAATAAGCCGTTCTCTCTGGTCCCCAACCAGATGCTCTTGTCTCGGGTGCCCGCCAGTGACATCACAGTTCCGGGGCTCTGTTCTGCAGGCAGCAGTGTCTGGAGTTGCTGATGATCGTAGCGGAACGTACGATCCCCAAGTCCGGTGAACAGTACCCGAGACTGGTCATCCAAAGCCGACGCCGTGACAATCATGCCCTGTAAATCAAACAACCTGTACGGGTCCTCAAACTTTCCCTCGTGATAGAGAAGCATCCGAGCTCCTTCGAGCCGGATCCACAGTTTTCTATCTGAATCGGAGATGAATCCCCTCACAGGGCCGACAGGAGGCGCGTCTGGAAGCGGCCGCTGAATCAGCGTGAAGTTGGCTCCGTCGAACCGGACCAGATCTCTCTCGGTCCCGATCCACAGGTAACCATCGGCCGACTGTCCGATCGCGTAAATCGCGCCGCCGGCGAAGCCTTTCGCCTCACCCCAACTGTCATAGACGTACTGCGAGACTTTTCTCGACGGATCGAGTGAGAATGCAGCATTCGCGAGGCCCAGCAATGCGAATCCGCATAGGAAGCTTCTGCGTAGCCGGAACACTTGCATCACCCCGTTAAGGCAGAAACTCGAATCGTTCGATTACAACTTCCTCTTCTTTCAGAGGCGAGTTCTTGGATCGGCGGTAATTGTACAAGTCGATGTGCGCAGTCTCCTTGTCAGGAGTGGGGACGCCAGATGTAAAGACGTGTTCACTGACTTTTGGAGCTGCTCGTCCCCCGGCTGTCGACCCGCGAACGGTCTTGAACGAAACACGTCCCGGCTCCCAATGCAACGTGTGAGTCAGCACGCCGGCAGGAGCCACAAAGCGGGCAACGTTCTCGGAGATGTAAAAGGGCTGTACGACATACTGTGCATTGTTGCTGTCAGCGATGCCCCAGCGGCTCGTCTCTATATCCAATTCGTCTGGCACATCGCTGGTTCGATTTTCATCATTGGTGTAAAGCCCCAAAGCAGCCGACGGCCCGAGATGGCTAGTATCGCCGACAACGAAGACGTAGGTGCCGTATCCCAGGCTACGAAGCAGGCTCACCTCTGCACAGGACCAAACACCGTTCTGTTCTTGTATGCGCAAATGCAATGATCCTTTCTCATCCGTCCATGCATTCGCCGCGTCATATGCATTGGGTTGTCCCCCGCGGTCGCTGACTGCTGTCCGTACGCGCCAGTCATAACCGCTGAAGTGGACGATCTTCGAGGCAATCGGCTTTCCTGACTTCCCCGTGGCGCTCGCTACGGCAACGACTCCGTTTCCAGCCGCGGGTAAGGTCTCCATCTTGGTGGCTGGATGAAAGCCGGGCTCAACAAGAAGTGCCGCATACTCTGTGCCAAGATGGGTTGAATTGCGCCAAGACGCGTCCGGCTGAATCACTGTAGTTGCTCGGCTCGCGAATGGTTGAATCCACCATATTCCGGCGCGAGCGTAAAGAACGATCTGCTCGCCAGGCTTAATACCAGAGGCCCGACCCTCAATAAAGCCCATTTGAACTGGCCCGCCAGGGTCGGCGGGAGGAACCTGGGTGATCTCGACTGAGGGCTTGGTCGATACGGGGCCAGATTGGCAAGCAATAAGGATGGCGCTCATGATTGCCCACAACACGGTCATGCTCGCTTTCTTTGAGCAGAGATCAGCGATAAACAACTTGAACACCTTTCAGGGCGCTTCCCGCGCCAGCGAAATCAGGAAGTCCTTCCTATCGAAGAGGTTGTTAGTTCCCCCACGAGCTGATCTAGCGACTGAGCAACCAGGAAGCTAAACTCGCTGGCCGCAGAAAGGGTTCGGTTCCGGTGTCGAGCGGCCCATCTTGCGAACACGGCCTTTCGTGGCGCCGGAGCCTTTTAAAGGGTTTCCCGTGTTTAACAGGGTCGATCTTGCCCAAAGCCACGCGTGGCCCCTCCTTCGGATCCCCAGCGGTGCATGGAAGATCAGGAGAAATCGTTTTAGCACATCCTGCACAGAGGACATATAGCCAGCGCGATAGGAATCTGCCGTCTGTAGGGGACGGATGCGGCCGGCCGTGTTGAGGATTCGCGAAGTTTAGCCACACCCTAAGTCCAGGGTCTTGAGCTCTATCGCTTGCCGGATTCAGGGCGAATCGTGGGGAGTTCAGACCGCACCCTGTGGGAAACGACAAAGGGGGCGCGCAGGAGACTGTGTCCCTTTGTGTACATTCGAGCTGCGTGCCGGTGCCCAGAGGATCATCAAGTCAGAGATCGCTTTAGCGATACGTGCTGACTTATCCCGACACACGGGTGCGTTTCGATATCAGCAGAGCGCGAGACACCAAACCCAAGCGCCGATCAGTGACGATTTACGCGGGTCCGCAAGCACTTACACTGGCTTCGCGTTAGCCGGCGGATTGCGCAGGGACTCAAGCGTAATTGGCTTTCCAAACATCCCCCAGTTCTCAGGCTGAACTTCGCGGATGACGACGTACGCAGGAACACGCTCTTGCGGAAGAATACCCGCGTGCCTTCCGACAGCATCCGTGAAGCGTGCAATCAACACGCTCCGCGCTTCAGCGTCAAGGGCGCCTGCGACGACGTTGACCTCCAAGCTGATGACCTTCGTCCCGCCATTCTTGCCTCCATGGAATACCCTCTGTGCCGGGTACTCTTCGGCGTAGACCCAGATGTTGCTTCGAACGTACGCCGTATCAGGCAGCTTTTCACACTCCCGCCCGGTTGTTGTGATTTCCGCCGCGAGTGCGGCCAGCGCCTCGTGAGTGAATGCTCCCTCTGGATAGTGGATAAACACCTTCGGCATATCGCGTCTCCTTCGTCATGCGAGCTCAGGCAAGTTCGATGTTCGAGATTTGCACTTGCGACCGCTACTACCGTGCGCATGCATTGGTCTACAAACGTTGCTGACTCTATCGCGCGAGCTGCGGTGGGTTCTATGCCATCTTTCAAGCATGATCGGAGGCAAAGCTAATATAGATGCGCGGCCTTCCATTCTATGAAGATGCAATAGAACTCAGCGGGTCCGCAGGAGTAGTAGTAGGACCAGTAACTGCCTGGTCGGAGTGGCAAGTACCTTTCCACAAGGAACTGTAGCTCTCACTCTAGATGGGAGTAGATTCACGGTTGTTCGACGCCAGAGGAGGCGAGCATGAAGAAGGTATTGATCACGGGCGCAGGCACGGGCTTTGGCTTTGAGGCCGCTATGCGGCTTGCGGAGAAAGGTTTCGACGTCATCGCGGCAGTCGAAATCTGGGCTCAGGTTCAGACTCTGAAGCGCCAAGCGGCTTCACGGGGCGTCCGACTTACCGTCGAAAAGCTCGACGTGACGAACGATGGGGATCGCCGTAAGGCACTCGGTTGGGGCATCGAGATTCTGGTGAACAACGCCGGCGTCCTTGAAGGCGGGTCTGTGCTCGACATCCCTGGAGAGAACATCCGCCACCAGTTTGAGGTGAACGTCACCGGTCCTTTGTTGTTGACCCAGGGAATCGCCAAGCAGATGGTGAAACGCGGACAGGGGCGTATCGTCTGGGTCTCGTCTCGTGAGGGCCTGAACACCAATCCGTTCACAGGCATCTATTCCGCCTCAAAGCATGCCGTCGAAGCAATTGCAGAGACAATGAGCCTCGAACTGCAGGAGTTCGGAATCGAGGTGGCCACCGTGAATCCGGGCCCGTTCCTTACAGGTTTCAATGACCGCGGTTTCGAAACCTGGAAGAGCTGGGAAGACGAACCTACCCAGCGGTTATACGAGTACTCGAAACTCGCCTTTCCTCGGTCTCAGTTCGATCCCGAACCGGTGTATGCGACGCTGACGGCGGTCGCCGCGGGTGAGGTCGACACCTACCGCAATCTCGAGCCTAAGTCGATGCTTGAGGAGACGAAGCGGCTCATCGATGCTCCATGGAGTAAGAAGATACGAGAGGGCCTGGGTACGCGGCCGGCGAGCCTGCAGAGATCGTATGAAATGAAGCCGGAAACTCCCGTTTCCGACTGATGATTGACACTTCACTCCTGTGCAAACATCCGGGGCCGCTGAACAGGTGGTCCCGGAACTCTTTTGCCTCTGCAATCCCCGCGCCGACCTTCTAAAGCCCCGAGACGCTATGTTGAGCTCAGGACGGCCAGAATGACGCTCTCGGCCATCTCTCTTCAGAATGTCCTGGCGTTCACCCGCTCTAGCTTCGACGAATGAGGCTTCATCGCAGGCATGACAAAGCCGAACACCTCAAAGAGGTCCAAATCGCTATAGCCCCAGGGTGTCCAAGTATCTGTGAACAGATGCGACCACTACGGACCCTTCGCCAACAGCAGAAGCAACCCGCTTGACCGAGCCAGACCGAACATCGCCAACCGCAAAGATGCCGCGCACCGACGTTTCAAAAGGACCGCGGTCCTCAGATCCCGAAGATGTTTTTACAAACCCATTCGCGTCCAGGTCCACGCAGTCCTTCAGCCACTTCGTACATGGATCTGCCCCAATCATTACAAACAAGTGCTCCGATTCGAACACGGTCGTGCCACTGGTAGCACCTGATCGCCACGTCAGGTGACTCAGACGTGGGCTCCCCCCCAGTTCTACTACCTCGGAACACGGGTGTAGAGTGATCGACTTCGAAGCACGGATACGCTGCACCAGGTAGTCAGACATTGTGCTGGCGAGATGTGGTCCGCGAATCAGCATATGTACATGGCTGGCGCGAGCGGAAAGATACATCGCAGCCTGCCCCGCAGAGTTCCCGCCACCGACCAGTACAACCGCAAGCCCGCGGCAGGATTGAACATCGACCGGAGTCGCAGAATAGTGAACGCCAGCACCTTCGAACCGTTCCAGCCCCGGAACATCTAGCTTTCTATACTTCGCTCCGGTGGCGATGACAACTGATCTAGCCGCAACTGCGCTCTCGCCATCCAGGGTCACAAGGAATGCTTCGTCTGAACAGTCGATACCTGTCACTTCCCTGCAAACAGCGACGGTCGCACCAAACTTTTCAGCCTGCACCTGCGCCTGCTTTGCAAGTTCGGCACCTGAGACGCCATTCGAGAAGCCGAGGTAGTTCTCTATCCTCGAGCTGGTCCCGGCTTGGCCGCCGGCCGCGTAGCTGTCCACTACGAGCGTGCGAAGCCCCTCCGACGCCGCGTAGACAGCGGTTGCGAGCCCTGCCGGGCCCGCCCCCACCACAACGACGTCCCACGTAGTACCCTCACGCACGTCCTCAGATATGCCAAGCTTGGTAGCAAGAGCGCGCAATTCGGGGCGCTTCAACATCCACTTCCCTGAGACCACGGCTGGGAGATCCGTCTCCTGCAGACTCCGCTCTTGCACGAAAGCTCGAGCTTCAGAAGAGCTCCGCGCATGGACCACGTGAAACGGGTACGTGTTGGCCGTCAAAAAGCGCGCGAGCTTCTCCGAGCCGCTGCCGCCTGCGTCAGCAATCACATTCAGGCCGCCGACTCCCATCTGCACGAACCATTGCCGCCGGTGCACGATGGTCCTAACGACAATCTCATCAATATCTGGCTCTGCGATAAGGAACTCCCGCAGACGCTCCCTCGGAACCCGCAGCACGCTGCTGCCTTCCATCGCGCGCGCCGCAATCAGAGTCTCCCTCTGATTCAACAGGTTGAGCTCCCCACTGAACTCACCGGGCTCGAGCGATATGAACTGCTCCTTACCGTCGACAGCGTCTGACCAGAATGTCTGAACTACGCCGTCCAACACGATGTAAAAGTCAGCTGCACGTTCGCCCTGCCGGTATAGCCGTACGGCGGAAGTATGGTTTCGCAGAACTCCATATTGCGCAGCCCGCGCAAGCTGGTCAGGGGACAGCTTCGCGTAAGCGGCGGACGGAAGCGACACTGCCTGTGGGTTGACCGGTCCATCGATCCTTGCCATAACAAAACCCCTTGATATATCTCATGCATTCTCAGATATCTTGAGATATGTGACGGCCATGGCGCCCACTCAGGACTTTATCTCCGCTGCCACTAGCCTCGCACTGATATACGTTCACAGATTTATTCCAGTCTATTTTTCTTGATCTGCTGATCGATATTCCATAAACACTGAATTGTCCTTGACTGGGAGAGCCACCTAAGATGCTTTCATCGGTGAGCCGACAGCGACGACAACGTGAAGTCTCGCAGGCGTGTTCACACGCGTCTAGACCAAATGCAAAGTCTCCGTGGGGTAGCGAATGCCAACTTTGTCTATCGAAGTTCCGGATTCTGTCCTCGCCGCTCTGCAGCTACGATCTCACGCGACGGGAGAAGACACGTCGGCCATTGCCTCACGTGCACTCGGGCGAGCTCTTGGAATGCCCGTGCACACACTGTTCCAGGTATCCACTTCGCGGGCACTCGTCCAAGGTGTGTATCAGGAGGCAGTCTCTAGCTCCATCCTGCTTCGTCATGGGGATTTCGGACTTGGCACATTCGATCAGCTGGATGGAGAGATGGTCGTCCTGGATGGTGTTGTCTATCAGGTACGAAGCGATGGCACCGTGCACAGCGTCGAGGGGCACACAGGAACACCATTCGCAACGGTTCTCTATTTCTCACCCGACGAGTCTGTTCTGTTGAATGACGTTCATAGCTTCGCGGAGCTTTGTGCGATCTCGGATCAGCATCGGACGTCGCAGAACCTTTTCTACGCGTTCCGTGTCGATGGGGTATTCAGCTTCATGCATACACGCGCGATGAAGCGCACGGAAAGTGGGACCACCCTGAATGCGGCAGCTTCTGTCCAGGCCGAGTTTCAATTCAGGGATATAGAAGGAACACTCGTCGGATTATGGTCGCCGGTATTTGCCGGCTCGGTCGATATTCCTGGGTACCACTTTCATTTCGTCGCGAAGGACCGAAGCGGGGGTGGACACGTCCTGGAATGTGCCGGAGCGGGCCTCGTTCTGCAATTCGAGCGCATGACGGAGTTCCATCTTTCGCTTCCAGACTCCGAGGACTTTCTGCGGGCAGACCTCACGACAGACCGTTCCAAGGACCTCAGCGCGGCTGAGGGAAAGGATGCAGAGAGGAAATGATGAGCCTGGACGTAGCGAGAAAGCAACCGCCGAAGACCGGTGCCCATGTAGTCGTCGAGGCGCTCGAACGCCGCAATGTCAAATGGGTATTCGGTGTTCCCGGCGCAAAGATCGACGGTGTCTTCGACGCCCTTGCTGACTCTTCGATCCAGACCGTAGTGTGCCGTCACGAACAGAATGCGGCCTTCATTGCTGGCGGCGTTGGCAGAATGACAGGCAGAGCTGGTGTCGCGATCGCAACCTCGGGGCCAGGCAGCTCTAACCTGGTGACCGGGCTTGCCACGGCGAAGGCCGAGGGAGATCCGATTGTAGCTATCGCAGGTGCCGTGGCACTTCAGGATAGATTGAAGAAGATTCACCAGACGTTGGACTCCGTCAGCCTGTGCAGGCCGGTCACGAAATACAGCGTGGAGGTGACTTCACCCACAGCTGTAGCGGAGGTGATGGAGAACGCATTTCGCGCAGCGGAGGAGGAACGGCCCGGCGCAGCCTTCGTCAGCGTTCCGTTCGATGTGATGGCCTCCCCGGCGCAATGTGAAGCGATCGACCCAACGCCAACCCCGATACTCGGGCCTGCCAACGCGGACGCAATTCGAGACGCGGCGAAGCTCATTAACGAAGCTCAAAAGCCGATCGTACTTGTGGGGATGCTGGCCAGCAAGCCGGAAAACATCCACGGGATTCAGCAACTCCTTACAGATGGAAAGCTTCCTGTAGTTGGTACTTTTCAAGCTGCCGGCACAGTCTCGCTCGTCGATTATCTCAACTTCGCTGGGCGCGTGTGGCAGACGAACAATCTGCCGGGGGACCGGGTACTCGCAGCCGCGGACCTGGTCATCACCATCGGCTATGATCCCGTCGAGTATTGGCCCTCCATATGGAATGCAGGCAAACACCGCTCAATCATCCATGTCGATTCTGGGAAGGCGGACATCGACAACAGCTACCGCCCAAGCGTCGAATCGATCGGCGCGATTGGCCCGACCACCTCTGCATTAGCAGCCCTGGTGAAGCACAAAAGGCCTGATCCTGAAATGTCGAAGCTGCTGAGCGAGATCACTCAACAGCGAGAAGAAGCCGCCCGTATCGGTGCAGCTAAAGGCGGAACGCCGATTCATCCGTTACGGCTTGTCTCGGAACTCCAGTCGATCCTCACTTCTGACATGACCCTCTGTCTCGACATGGGTTCGTTTCATCTTTGGGTAGCACGGAATCTTCACAGTTTCCGCGCCCGACAGGTGCTCATGACCAACGGACAGCAGACTCTGGGTGTTGCCCTTCCGTGGGCGATAGCTGCGACACTCGTGCGCCCAGCTGAGAAGGTCGTCTCAATATCCGGCGATGGTGGTTTCCTGTTTTCCGCGATGGAGCTCGAGACGGCAGTCCGCCTGCAATCGCACGTCGTGCACATGGTGTGGATTGATGGCACCTACAACATGGTTGCGATTCAAGAGCGACAGAAGTACGGCCGGTCGTCAGGTGTCGAGTTCGGTCCGGTCGATCCCGTGAGATTTGCAGAGTCATTTGGAGCGACCGGGCTGATGATTCGCTCTCCCGATGAAATCGCGCCTGTGATGAAGCGAGCCATGGATGCATCCGGACCAGTAATCGTAGGGGTCTCGGTTGATTACAGGGACAATCACATGCTCTTCGAGAACGTCGATACACGGGCAATCCACTAAACATCGCGAAAACACAGGGAGGAGTCACCATGGAATCATTACGACAGCCGGATGCCGTCCTCATCGGGGCAGGAATCATGAGCGTCACTTTGGCGGCGCTTCTCAAGCGCCTGGATCCCTCGATGCAGATCGTCATTTACGAGGTCCTCAGCTCTGAAGCGCAGGAGAGCTCGAACGCATGGAACAATGCCGGAACTGGACACGCCGCCCTATGCGAACTGAACTATACCCCGGAGGATGCAAAAGGCAAGGTCGACATCTCCAAGGCGCTGACTGTAAATACGGAGTTCGACCTCTCTCGCCAGTTCTGGGCTTCTCTGGTTCGTGAAGGCGCAATCAAGGAGCCCCAGGCCTTCATCCACTCTGTTCCTCACTGCAGTTTTGTTCAGGGCAAGGACAACGTTGATCTTCTTAAGCGCAGGCATGCAGCGCTTACTGCACACCCAAACTACAAGGGTATGGAGTACACCGACGACACGAGCACACTGCGCGAATGGTTCCCCTTGGTGACGGAGGGCCGGAGTCCAGGCGAGACCATTGCAGCCACGCGGATGTGCACGGGCACGGACGTTGATTACAGCGCCTTGACATCCGTCCTGCTCGATTCGCTGCGCGAAATGAAAGGGTTCCAAATCAAGTTCCTGCAACGCGTGCAGAATCTCGAGCGAGCTGGAGCCCGCTGGAGAGTAACCGTTCGCGATGAGATGACAGGCGAATCCGACCAGTTCGAGACCAACTTCGTCTTTATCGGAGCGGGCGGAGGCTCACTCCCCTTGTTACAAAAGTCCGGTATCGCGGAGGGCCGTGGATACGCTGGATTCCCCGTCAGCGGCATCTGGCTTCGTTGCGACTCGACCGTGGTTGCGTCTCGACACAACGCGAAGGTTTATGGGAAGGCGTCCGTTGGCTCGCCCCCCATGTCAGTTCCACATCTGGATACACGTCACGTCGACGGTAAGGTATCCCTCCTCTTTGGTCCATATGCCGGCTTTTCTACAAAATTCCTGAAGCATGGCTCCTATCTCGATCTGTTTGGATCAATAGATCCAGAAAACCTGCTCCCCATGCTGGCCGTGGGTAAGGACAACGTTGCTCTCACCGAGTACCTCGTCGGCCAGGTGATGGAGTCGCAGGGAGAACGGTTCGCCGCTCTTCGCGAGTTCTACCCCGCATTGAGCGAGCAGGATTGGCGCCTGGAGGTGGCAGGTCAGCGGGTGCAGATCATCAAGAAGGATCCGCTTCGCGGTGGAGTTCTTCAGTTCGGGACAGAGATCGTGCATGCGGCAGATCAGTCCCTGGCCGCGATGCTCGGGGCATCGCCGGGCGCATCTACTTCGGTGGCGATCATGTTGGAAGTCATCGAGCGATGCTTTACCGATCGTCTCGACCACGGAGGCTGGATCGATAAGCTGCGCGCACTGATCCCCTCTTATGGCGAATCGCTCATCACCAACACCGACCTCTGCAAGAGGGTGAGGGCTGACACAGCCGCCGCTCTGAATATCGTCAATCTCTAAGAGCAATTAGCTCAGGCGCCCAATCAGGTCGTCTGAACATGCACTACATAATCCAAGGAGGAACATGATCCGCGCCTACCGCATCTACACCGGCCCAGACGGCGATTCGCATGTGACGACGGGGTCCGTGCGGGCAGACGTCCTGGTCAACGCAAGGACCATCCATTTCAAGGAGACTGCGGCACACTCTACCTACGACTGGCACAATGATCCTGTTCCGCAGTATGTCCTAACCCTCAGTGGCATTCTTGAGTTCACGACAAGGGGTGGCGAGACCTTCACCATCAAGCCAGGAGACGTTCTTATTGCGGAAGATCACACGGGCACAGGGCACACATGGCGATTGCTGAACGACGATCCGTGGCGTCGTGCCTATGTCATCTTCGCGCCAGGCGCAGACACGCAGTTCATCCCCGACTGAACCCTTCCATCAGCACGACACCTTGCAGCGGCCGGATAGTTCGGCCGCTGCACTTCTCTGCTCCTTTACGCTTTCACTCTTCTGTGACTCACCCGGGTGCAACTACTCCGACGCGGCGACCGCCCGTTCCTTCCGCTGATCCTTAAAGATATAAAGCAGGAGCGCTAACGATGGGAAGAGGAGTACAGCTCCAGCAGCCGACGCCAGGAGAATATCCTTAACCACATTCTCAGACAGAGCGGAGTTGAAGATCGTGGCGTTCGGCCGAGCCAGGTACGGGTACTGCGCAGATGCCCAGCCAATCACGACCGACCCCGCGAACACTGCCACCATCACTCGTGCCAGCCTGACCCGGTCTCGGTAGATAGCCAGCTCTCCGGCGACCAGAGAGGCGAGCGCACTGATCTCGGCACAGAGAGCGAACCCGCTATGAAGCAGGCCTGCTCTCAGTGCCCGCGCATACCACTCCGTCAGCACGACGCTGCCGGCGGCGAAGCACGCAGTAACCAGGCCCGCAGCGAACGCGCGTCCACGGAATGCATCGCGAAGCTCCCGGCTCTCCGATTCAACAGCCAGGTAGGTTGCGGCCAGGTAGGCACAGACGGCAAGTGTAGACAGACCCACGCAGAGAGAAAACGGGTTCAGCCAGTCGAAGATATATCCATTCAGGCTTTCATCACCGGCAACAAGCAGGTGGCCGTCAGACAAAGACGCCAGGATGATCCCGGCAACGATCGGTGTGAAGCTGCTCGATGCTGAGAATACGTACCCGCACGTTCGCTGCATCTCAGAGTTGGTGGTCGAATACGCTCGGAACACGAATGACGATCCGCGCAGCACAATTCCAAGCAACATCAGCAGGATGGGCACACAGAGGGCAATCATGATCGCGCCAAAGGCCCGCGGAAATCCCGCAAAGAGGAGTACCACCATCAAGACAAGCCAGACATGATTGGCTTCCCAGATAGGGCGTATCGCGCTCGCGATTAAATTCCTTTGCTCTTCCTTCAGATGGCCGCTACTGAGCAGATCCCAGAACCCTGCGCCATAGTCTGCTCCTCCGAGGACCACATAAAGCACGAGGGCAACTACCATCACCGCGGCAAGAAGCGCATTTATCGGCACTGGTCTCTCCTAAACAGCGTCAGCATCGTGGCTTCTTGGATCAGCGATCACATGGGCGGCAAGCAGCCATACCACCACGACGCCCAGAACGCAGTAGAGTAGTGAAGCAAGCACAAACGGGACCTGGAGGTGCTGAACCTTTGTCACCGCGTCTCGTGTCCGCAGTATTCCAAAGATGACCCAGGGCTGCCGGCCCAATTCAGTCACCATCCACCCCGCCTCGAGAGCTGCGAACCCCAAGGGGCCGCAAACCACAAGGAGCACCAGATATCTTCGGTGTGTGCATAGAGGTTTGCGTCTGCACGCTAGCCAAGCCCCCACGAGCGCAACAAGAGTGAGCACGCTGCCAAGCCCTACCATCACTTGAAACGACAGGTGGACGAGCGGGACGCGGGGCCAGTCTTCTTCGGGGAACGCATCGAGGCCTTTCACCAGCGCATCCGGCTTGTGGAACGCAAGCAGGCTCAATCCGTGCGGGATCTCGAGTGCGTACCGGGTGGTGCGCTCCTTCTCATCCGGCAAACCGCCGATCCGTAATGGCGCGCCTACCTCCGTCCGGAACTGACCCTCGAGGCTGGCCAGCTTTACCGGTTGCGTCCGCGCAACCATTCGCGCCAGTGCGTCACCGCTCATTCCTTGCGCCAGCACAGCAATACCGCCTACGGACAGTGCGATGCCGATCGCAACCTCATCGAAGCGGTTTCGCCCCCGCCGCAGCATCAACCAGCTGTGCACCCCTGCGGTAGCGAAGCCTGCCGCACAGTAGGAAGCGAGCACCATGTGAACCGCCTCAGGAACAGCAGCCGGGTTCAACATGGCTCTGAGTGGTTCCACCCGGCTGAACTCACCGTTCACCAGCGTGAAGCCCGCAGGTGTGTTCATCCACGCATTCACAAAGGTGACGAATATCGCGGAAACCGCGCCACTTACCGCAACGATTGCACCAGAGAGGAGATGGATAAACTCCGGCGTCCTATTCCACCCATAAAGGTAAACACCCAGGAAGATAGCTTCCGTGAAGAATGCAAAGCCCTCCAGCGAGAACGGCATCCCGATCACTGAGCCCGCGTTCTCCATGAATCGCGGCCATAGCAGCCCTAGTTCGAAGGAAAGAATCGTTCCTGACACCGCGCCTACAGCGAAGAGGATCGCAGCTCCCTTCGCCCATCGTCTTGCCAAGACCAGGTAAACAGGCTCTCGTGTGCGGAGCCACTTCCACTCCGCGATCGTCATCATCAGCGGGAAAGCGACACCCATGACAGCAAAGATGATGTGGAAACCTAGAGACATGCCCATCTGAGCACGTGCAGACAAAAGATCACTTATCATGTGTCCACCCGAGCGCGAACAGCGACTTTGCCTAAGGTTCCAAGAGTGGCCCTGCGCCAAGCGAAGATCATCCTGATGCGTTGCCCACGCCGACCGTTCAGTAGCGGATGCTGTGTCTCGCTTGAAGAGCATCCTCCATGAATCTGTCTGAATGCTCCATTCCATCTTCCCTGTATGCGCGCAGTCCTTGTGCCTGCGCTCAGGAAACCGCCGCCCTGAGCAGCGTATGAACTCCATTCCAGGAAATCTGCACGCCAATACACATCACTAGAAATGCGATGATCCGGAGCACGCCATGGACGAGTGCAGAAGGCACCATTCCGGCGACGAACGGGGCATACGCATAGCAAACGAAAACCATCGCGCTCAGAACAGCAACACCTAGGAACAGTCCCGCAAATGCGCTTATCCGATCGGCAAGCTGAAGACTGTTGGCCTGAGCGCTGAGCGTCAGCGTCACGGCGATGGTGCCCGGATCCACTGTTATGGGAAACGTGAGCGGATAGAACGTTCTCGATTGCCAGCAGTTGGCGACGCACTCCTCCGCAGCACTGCGGACGCCCGGACCCGCTATCTTCTGCTCGCTCGTCGGCCTGTTTAGCAAGCGCCACCCGATTGCTGCAAGGATCGCCCCACCTACCAATTGCAGGACTTCGACAGAGATGCCGAAGAAACGAAGAGCGTACGGACCGAGTACCGCAACCAGTGCCACGAAGATGGCCGTATCCACCGCGATTCTCTTCGCCAGAAGCTTGTACGTTTCGCCTCCAGCCACCCCGACAACGCCCTGTAGTTCGAATGCGGATCCTGGCGGATTGATCAGCGGAAGAAGAGCGCTGAATCCCATGATCGAATATGTTTCGAATTCCCTTACGTGAGCTGCAATCATGCACGACATGGTGCCGCCCCCATCTGAGAAACTCTAGCGGCCCGGCGGATTGCTGCATATTCCATGTTCTTTGCATGGAAGCCGCGCGCCGTCTTCAACAACTCGACTTGAGTTCGCCCAGCGCATCGTCTTCCGACACGGTTCAATAAAGATGGAATTGGCACATCATCCTCGCCGCGTTATCAAGTAACTCATGGCTTGTATCGCAGGTCAGATTGCACATCTCCTTCGAGTAAGGCATCAGCCCAAGCTGCTAATCGCCGGTTACCAGAAGCAGGCAGCGTGTGCAGGAGCCACCGACCCCCGATGACGGAATCGAGCGAACGTGCAGTCGTGATGGTGGATATCTACCCAGGAGAAGGACATGCTCGCAGCAAGAATGCACGGGTACAAACAGGCATTGGAGCTTGAGGACATCCAGGTTCCAGAGATGGCCTCCGATCAGGTGTTGGTGAGAGTTGGGGGAGCCGGAATGTGTCGCTCAGATGTACAGCTCATCGACGGCTACTTTGCGGAAGCGCTGAAGACGACCTTCCCTATCACCCCCGGACACGAGATTGCAGGGCTGGTTGAGGCGATCGGTGACCGTGTCCCGAAGTCCGCTCAGCTTGCGATCGGAGATCAGGTCGTAGTCGCTGCCGGATGGGGAGATGGGATATGCCGTCAGTGTCGCGTCGGCGACGAACAACTCTGCGAGCACGGGAGTTGGCCGGGCTTTGGGCCTCCAGGCGGCTACGCCGAATTCATCCCGGTGCCGTACCGGCAGCTCATCCGCGTCGAACATCGGCTCAACTGGGAAGAGCTCGCGCCCCTGACCGATGCAGGAGTCACACCATACCGCGCCATTAAAAAGCTGCGCGCTGCCGGTGTCCTCAGGGCTGACCGCGTCATGGGTGTATTCGGGGCCAGTGGCTTGGGAAGTTATGCAGTGCAATACGCGAAGCTCCTCTCGGGTGGAGCGACAGTCGTCGCATTCGCGCGGAACGACGAGAAACTTGCTATCGCGAAAGAACGCGGAGCAGACGTCACCATCAACACCCGTGGCAAGGCCCTGGCTGATATTCAAAATGAACTCTTCAAGTTGACTGGAGCGCGGAAGCTTGATGCGGCCATTGACTGCGTTGAGCCGCGGAAACCATTCAGACCGGCATTGGCCTGCTCCACACTTCTGGCGCCTTCGTCTCTGTCGGTCTGGTCGGTACAAGAATAGACATCCCTCTGTTCCCGTTCACTGCCGGGGAACTCACATACCACGGTTCCTTCTGGGCGAACTACAGCGATCTGCAGGAGGTGCTTGCACTCGCTCAGAAGGGAAAGATCCAGCACACCATCAAGCGGATTCAGTTCAAGGATGTGAATGAGAACCTCGAGCTACTCCGCGCCGGCGAGATCATCGGCCGAGCCGTGATCGTGTTTGACGTCCCGTGGAATGGATCCACCACCAACGCGCCGAAGAAATAGCTCTCGGCTGTATAACACCCCACTTCAGGAGAAAACAATGACGAAGCTCGTGAAAACGGTACTTGCAGGAAGCATCGGAGTGACCACCCTCGTCGGAGGTGTCGGCCATGCTCAAACGACACCTCCGCGCGTCAAAAACATCGTACTGGTCCATGGGGCCTTCGCCGACGGAACCAGTTGGGGGAAAGTAATTCCCCTTCTGCAGGCGCGCGGCTTTCACGTGGTTGCTGTGCAGAACCCTCTCACCTCACTTGCGGATGATGCGAACGCCACACGCCGCATACTTGCGTTGCAGGATGGTCCCACGATTCTTGTCGGTCACTCATGGGGAGGGGCCGTCATCACCGAGGCAGGAGACGACCCGAAGGTTGTTGGGCTCGTTTACGTCGCCGCATGGATGCCCGACCTCGGCAAATCCGCGAACGAGACCGGCCAGCCATTCGGCCCAACCCCCGTAGTGAAAGAGATCAAGGTCGATGCAGAACACTTTGCATCACTGTCCGAAAACGGCGTCATCAATGACTTCGCGAATGGACTGCCTATGGCGGAGCGCCGCCTCGTGCTCGCGGTTCAAGGACAGACTTACGGGCCAATGTTCGATGAGAAGCTCACCCACGCAGCCTGGACGTCGAAGCCTTCGTGGCATGTCGTATCGATGAACGACCGCACCTTAAGCCCGGCCATGGAAGAGGATGCTGCAAAGAGATCTGGTGGAGTCGCGGTGAAGCTTCCCACCTGCCACGTCGCGATGCTGCAAGAGCCAGAACAGGTCGCAGACGTCATCACTGCGGCTGCTGAGGGCTCGCTGAAGGCGGCCGTCAAGCCTCAGCCATAGGCGCGACGATCCTGCCGAAAATGCCTGACCACAATCCATCTACCAAAGGAGCAGTCATGTCGAAGAGTCTTCCTCGCAAAGCCATCATCGCGATCTCCAGCTATCAGGGAGCGATTTATCCGGACGGTCACAAAACGGGCCTCTTCTTCGTCGAGGCGCTGCACCCATTCGAGGTCCTTACCACTGCCGGCTTTGACGTGGACCTCGCGTCTGAAACCGGCACCTTTGGATTCGACTACAACTCCCTGCAGCCGCCCTTCCTCTCTGGAAGCGACAAGGCTGTCTACAACAACCCTGATCATCCCTTCATGGCTAAGCTGGCCAAGCTCAACAAGGCAGAGGATCTAAATCCAGCGGATTACGGCGTCTTCTTCGCGTCCGCGGGTCACGCGGCCCTCTATGACTACCCGAGCGCAACTTGCCTGCAAGCAATCGCCGCGGACGTCTGGAATCGTGGGGGCATCGTCGGGACGGTGTGCCATGGACCAGCAATCTTGCCCGGAGTCATTGACGCAAAGACCGGCAAGTCCATCGTCGATGGCAAGACGGTCACAGGATTCACGATCGAAGGTGAGCTCATCTTCAACATCCTCGACCGGATGAGAAAAGACAAGGTCGTTCCAATCGTCGAGGCTGTGACCGGAGCTGGTGGTTACTACAGCACTGCCATGAGCGCTTTCGATGACTACTCCGTCACCTCAGGCCGCCTTGTCACAGGGACAAACCCTGAAAGCGGCCGCAGCACTGCAGAAAGAATTGTGCGACTGTTCGATAACGCAATGCGCCCCTAAGCTTCTTTGCTCTTTGTAATCCCCCGCCAAAGAAGACTTACGTTTCGGGCTCCCGCGACTTTCTAGGCCTTCAGCAAGCATCTGTGCCGTGGGCGAAAGGCTATACAACCGACCGGTCCTGGGCGTTCAGCTCCGGACCTCGTCGTTCCATGCCAGGAGCAACTATGAGTACATCAGGCTTCAGCACTGTAAATCCCACCACGGGAGAGCAGATCGAGTCCTTCTCCTACTTCACGCCTGCCCAGACAGAAGAGATCCTCGCGCGCGCCGAGAAGAGCTTCAACTCGTTTCGCAGGCTCTCAGTCCATAAGCGGGCGCAGTTGCTCTCCAATCTCGACACAGCCCTGCGAAAGAACAAGGCTCAGCTCGCAAAGGTGATCACCACCGAGATGGGAAAGGTCTTTGCTGAGGCTGAAGCTGAGGTCGAAAAGTGCGCTCATGAGGCAGACTGGTACGCCGAGCACGGTCCGAAGATTATGGCGGACGAGCCGGCCGCAACGGGCAGCGTGAATGCATACGTCTCGTATCTCCCGCTCGGTCCGATACTGGCGATCATGCCCTGGAACTTCCCTATCTGGCAGCTAACGCGCATGGCCCTGCCGACGATGCTTGCAGGCAATGTCGTACTGGTCAAGCACTCCACGAACACACAGAGAAGCTCGCTCGAATTCGAGCGGATCATGCTCGAGGCCGGCTTCCCGGAAGCCACGTTTCAGAACCTGATCCTCAAAAGGGACGACGTCGTCAACGTGATCAACGATTCTCGCGTCCAGGGCGCATCCGTCACAGGCAGCGTTCGCGCGGGGTCCGCCGTCGCTTCCGAGGCCGGCAAAGTCATAAAGAAAACAGTGATGGAACTGGGCGGCTCGGACGCGTTCATTGTCTGTGAAGACGCGGACATCCCGAAGGCAGTGGCCGCCGGCATCAGGGGGCGCTTTCACAACGCCGGGCAGGTTTGCCTGGCTGCCAAACGATTCATCCTCGTGGAAAAGATCGCTGACCAATTCGAGCACATGTTCTTAGAAGCGACGAAATCTCTCAAGGTCGGGAATCCGCTCGACCCCGCGATGGACATGGGCCCGATGGCGCGCATCGACTTGCGTGACTCGCTCCACAAGCAGGTGGAAGACAGTGTCGCCAGGGGTGCCCGAGTACTCTGTGGCGGAAAGCCTTTCGAGCGCAACGGTGCTTTCTACACGCCCACTGTTTTAACCGGGGTGACAGAGGGCATGCCGGCGTTCGATGAGGAGACATTCGGCCCGGTCGCAGCGATCACACGCGTTCCTGATCTGGATGCAGCCATTCGCGCCGCAAACGCAAGCCAGTTCGGGCTAAGCGGAAACATCTGGACCAGCGATGTTGAGAAGGCGCGCAAGGTGGCTCGCGATCTCTACACGGGCGGTGTCTTCATCAACGGCGTAACTGCGACCGATCCACGCGTGCCTGTCGGTGGAGTCAAAAACAGCGGATACGGTCGCGAACTCTCGCACTTCGGCGCTCATGCCTTCGTCAATGCGCAAACCGTCTGGATCGAAAATTTCGGCTGACGTGTCGAACACCATTAGGCGCACATTGCAACGCGAACCTTCCTGATCGCCCGAGGCAGTAGCGACCAGGATTAGCCGCTTCCTAATCTATGCGGCAAGGAGCCCCACGATGTCACTAGTGGAAGACACCCAACTGAAAGATGCCATCTATACGCCAGGCGCCCTGGTGGACGGCGGAAAGTGGCGCATCGAGTTCGATTCAATGGGGCAGGTGAAGGTTCCTGCGGAGCGCCTGTGGGGGGCACAAACACAACGCTCGCTGATTCATTTCTCCATCGGCAATGATCGTATGCCCATCGAGGTCTACCGCGCTTACGGGTACGTGAAGAAGGCCGCCGCCATCGTCAACCAGAAACTGGGCCGTCTGCCCAAAGACAATGCCGACCTGATCATCAAGGTCGCCGACGAAGTGATCGCCGGCAAGTTGGACGACGACTTTCCTCTTTATGTGTGGCAAACCGGTAGCGGCACACAAAGCAACATGAATGTGAACGAAGTCATTTCGAATCGCGTAATTCAGCTGACAGGCGGTGTCATCGGCTCGCAACAGCCGGTACATCCCAACGATCATGTGAACATGTCGCAGAGCTCCAACGATACGTTCCCGACGGCGATGCACATCGCTGCCGTGAAAGAAGTCAACGAGAGATTGCTGCCGAAAGCTCGCTCTCTACAACAAGTCTTGGAGACGAAGGCCAGGCAGTGGCAACAAGTCGTCAAGATAGGGCGCACTCACCTCGAAGACGCCGTGCCGCTGACCGTGGGGCAGGAATGGTCGGGCTACGTGATGCAGGTCTACAACGCCCTCGAGCGCATCGAGACTTCCCTCGGCGCCCTGCATCAGCTTGCCGCAGGCGGAACCGCGGTGGGCACCGGCATCAACGCACCTGAGGGATTTGGCGTTGAGGTCGCGGAGGAGATCGCGAACCTCACCGGTTATCCCTTCATTACAGCGCCGAACAAATTTGAGGCGCAGGGATCGCTCGATGCCATTGTCGCGGCGCATGCTGCACTGCGTGGGCTTGCAGTTGCGTTGATGAAGATCGCCAACGATATGCGCTGGCTCGCCTCAGGACCTCGCTGCGGAATCGCAGAACTCATCCTCCCCGAGAACGAGCCGGGCTCATCCATTATGCCTGGCAAGGTAAACCCCACGCAGTGTGAAGCCATTGTGATGATCTGCATTCAAGTCATCGCAGACGACACCGCCGTCGCTTTCGCTGGGTCCCAGGGCAACTTTGAACTAAATGCTATGCGCCCAATCCTGATCAACAACTTCCTTCACTCGGCCCGTATCCTGGCCGATGGATGCGAGAAGTTTCGCATCTATTCTGTCGAAGGTACAGAGGTCAACGACAAGAAGATTAAGGAGTATCTCCAGAACTCCCTGATGCTCGTAACTGCATTGAGCCCGGTCATTGGGTATGACAACGCGTCCAGGATCGCGCACACAGCCCATCATGATGGCAGTACACTACGCGACGCGGCGATCAAGACTAAGCTCATCGACACAGAGACCTTTGACAGACTCGTCAATCCTCTCCAGATGGTGGGCAATACTGCTCTCAATCTGCCTGAATAAGCGCCGCAAGTTGAATCGCCACGAAGGCAGCAGTGCCGCACTACTGCGCAGCACGTTCGGCGCTAACACCCAGCATGGCCGCACCTGCTTCGGCCACTGCGATGTCCTGCTCAACGGTCCCCGCGCTGGCACCTACGGCTCCAATGATGGTTCCGTTGGAGACAATCGGGATGCCGCCTCCGAAGATGACCACCCTGCCGTCATTGCTCTGCTGGATCCCAAACAGTGGCTTCCCGGACTGAGCGAGAGTTGCCAGGTACGAGGTGGCTTTATCGAAGATTCTCGCCGTCGATGCCTTATGAATGGCAAGATCGATGCTGCCTATAAGCGCGCCATCTTGCCTCGAGAAAGCCAGCAGGTGACCGCCGGCGTCAACGACGGCAATGTTGTAAGCGATCCCTAGGCTGTCCGCCTTCGCTTCTGCGCCCGCCAACATCTGCTTGGCCTCCGCTAGTGTAAGTGTCCAGTATTGTCTAGGCATATTTCCTCCATTCAGATAGTGCGGGATATTTGCACCACGGTTCGAGCTAGTCGACGAGTTCGCGCCCGCCAAGTTAGGACTACATACTCGGTAGAACTTCTGTTTCCCGCGCTCGCCTGCAAGCAGCCGTGACAGGACTACGTGCTGACAGAGTATGAAGATCTCGAAGAGCTGGATATTCCATCTTTCAAATACGCACACACGATGCGCAGCGGACTCCTTTCCCTACCAGCTATTCAAGATTGATGGAATTGTGTGCCATCTCAACCCCGCGGATACTGCAGATGTGAGGAACATGGTCCGTCTCTGGCGTCTTTGGCGGAGTCCGACACTTCGCCTCTCAGGTTCAGCGGATCGAGGCGACGAGCAACATGGGCATCAGACAATTTATGAAGAATGGTCCGCTAGGGTTCGGGGCTGCGCCACTCGGCAACATGTTTCGTAATATCCCTGATGCGGAGGCCGCAGCTACGGTGCGCGCCGCTTGGGAGTCAGGAACGCGTTTCTTCGACATGGCACCTTTCTATGGCGCAGGCCTCTCCGAGGTTCGGTTGGGCAGGGAGCTTGCCAAGCACAAACGCTCTGATTACGTTCTCGGCAGCAAGGTAGGACGCCTCGTCCTCGACGAGCTCGAGCAGGATGTACAGAGCTTCGGGGAGAAGGGCGATCTCTTCAAACACGGTCACCGCAACAAGGTGGCGTATGACTACACCGAGGATGGCACGGTACGGTCCATTGAGGAGAGTCTCAAGCGCATCGGGGTAGACCACCTTGACATGGTTTGGATTCACGATGTCGCCCGTGATTTCCATGGTGATGACTGGGTTCGTGTTTTCGAAGTAGCTCATCGCGGCGCGATGGTCGCTTTGACGAAGCTTCGAGAGCAAAAGGTCATCAGGGCCCGGGGTCTCGGCGTGAACCGCGTGGAACCCTGCGAACTCGCGATCGACATGACAGAAACTCACCCGGACGGTTTCCTCCTCGCCGGACGCTACACCCTCCTTGACCACGACCTCGCCCTGCAGCGACTGATGCCTGCGTGCGCGGAGAAGGGGGTGGACATCGTAGTGGGCGGACCTTATTCGTCAGGCGTCCTCGCGGGAGGCAAGCACTTTGAATACTCCTCCCCATCTCCTGCGATCCTGAAGAAGGTCGAAAGTCTCAAGAGCCTCTGTGCAACCTTTGGAATTCCGATCAAGGCTGCAGCCCTTCATTTCGCACTTGCTCACCCCGCAAGTGCCGCTGTCATTCCTGGGGCGAGCAAGCCAGAACGGATCGCTGAGGACCACGCAGCAATCGATATCGTCGTCCCTCACGAATTCTGGGCGGAGCTACGGAAACAGCAGCTTGTTTCACCTCTTGCTCCCCTCCCGATCGATCACAAGTAAGGAGACCCGCATGGCTTCGGCAAAAGCTACCCTCCATCTCCCCATCCCACCAGATGAAGCTCGGCAGCTCATTGGCGGCTTCGGCTCATTGCCCGATTGGGTGCCAGAAGTCAGGCAAAGCCTGCTCGCCGACGGAGGCCGTATTCGCCACCTCCACGATCCTTCAGGGCATTCTTTTGTCGAACGGCTCGAGTCCTACGATCGGGTGGGTCGCCGATATAGCTATTCGATCGTCGCATCACCTATATCCGTGACCGACTACTTGGCGGTGATTGCCGTGACCCCGGCAAGCAACGGTTTAGGCTCCGATATCGAGTGGTCTGCCACGTTCGCCCCGTTGGCGATCAGCTCGGCAGAAGCGGAGAGCATATTCGCCACAATCTTCTCCGAGGGGCTCAAAGGGTTGGGGACTCGGTTTACAAACAGCGCACCCGCGAAGCCCGGCACTATCTAGTCATATCTCAACGCAGGGTCGTGAACCACACTGGAGACTTACCATGGCAGAACCGACGGAACATGAGCTGGAGGAGCGGCGGCTGGCTGCTCACTCACAACAGACCGACATCGCACCCGAACAAGTCAAGCAGATATCTGCGGCTCTCTCAGCGTTGCTGGCCGACGTGTTCGCGCTGTACGTCAAAACAAAGAACTTCCACTGGCATATGAGCGGTCCGCATTTCCGCGACTACCACCTTCTCCTTGACGAGCATGGCGACCAGCTCTTTGCCATGACGGACGATATTGCGGAGCGCGCCCGCAAACTCGGTGGCACCACCGTGCGGTCCATCGGTCACATCGCGCGGATCAAGCGGATCTCCGACAACGACGCCGACTACGTCACCCCCCAAGGCATGATCGGGGAGCTGTGGGAAGACAATAAAGCCCTCGTTCTCTCTATGAGACAGCTTCATGATCTCTGTGATGATTGTGGCGACGTCGCCACGGAGAGCGTGCTCGAGAATTGGATCGATGAGGCTCAAAGGCGCTCTTGGTTTCTCTACGAGATAAACAGAGGCTGACCTGCCGTGATCTCGTGGAACGCTGCAGATCGGGGACCAAGGAGGGCGTGATCCCGGACGAAGCTGGCATGAATGGAACGATCGTCGCAGAACCCGCACTGTCGCACATGCCGCGATCTATGGCACACCCCCGGCGCAACGCTGGGTCGCCACTCTGGGTGCGGTACTACTCATTTGGCGATCAATAGCCGATAAGTGCATTGGCGATTTGGCGCCAGCTGAGACGATATGGCAAGCCCACCCTTCGATTCGGCCACCGCTCGGGCGGAAGCTAATTTCTCGGCGCCATGCGCATCAGGTGGTACTCAGCGACGGAATGGCCGATTCTTTATGTTAGGTTCGTTGTCTCTACTTCGCTTCGGAGAGTTGAAGGCAAACATATAGACCAGGGGCGTGCCGAGCCGGGATACTTTCGGCTGACCGCGTCAGTTGCGCGTTCGTGATTGCTTGCCTCAATAGAGAAGCGAAACTCCTTATGTGACGCCCGGCTGCCCTAAGGCTATCTTTTCGAAGGAGCGGCACAACAAGAACGATGGCCACTATGACGGCGACCGCAGATAGAAGAACCACCTGTGGGCGGTGATGAACTTCGCAAATGAAATCAGTTCCTCTCACTTTTCGCAATCAGCGAAGCGCGACCCTTCCCACTTATCGGCGATCTCGTTAAGCGTTGGGCGATGGTTTCTTCTGAAGTCTGAGAGACGGTGAATGGACTAAACTGGCGCCGGCAGCTAGTAGGCACAGGTCTTTTGAGACATCTCCCTCCACGGACAATGTCTTGCGCTGTTGGCTTCGCGTCCTCGCGCAACCCTTGGCGGCTCGATAAGAGGTAATCGTGAGTAAAGGGCTTGACAAGTGGCCTATGGGCTTTATAGTTGGGCCACCGTCAGTCTTCAGTTGAGAACTCGTTAGTGAGGAGCCGTAGCAAATGGCCACGCAGACCCGCGTTTCGCATTTATTGCTCCTCGCCTCCTTTTGTCTAAACCTCTTCCAGCTATCCAGTTACGGACAGTCGGCTACCGCGGCCAGCATGACTGCTGTGCAAGCTGCACCACCGGCCAACTCTGTCAACGACTACGAATTCACATGTCCTGGAAGCTTCCCCAGTGACTTGAAGGTCGTCAATTGCGAATACACGACCTGGCAGCGGCTTCATGATTTTGTATCGAATGGCTTGACGGACAAAGCATTGCTCCTGTCGATGACTGGATCGGTGTTTACAACGGCAATCCGAACGCCAGCGGAGTGGCCAGGAACGTGGAAATACTACGGCTACCGAGTGGGTGCAAGCTACACACAATCCGCCGGGAATTCGGCGGCCCAGCTAATTGTAGGAGGGCTCATTCACGATGACCCCCGGCACGTCGCCTGCGACCACGATCCGCTTCTCTTCGGAATCCTTAATGCAGAGCAGATACTTGCGTTCCACTGCTCGCCAGGGCGGCGGCTGAGGCACGCGTTTCTCGATTCTGTGACGATGCGGTTGTCCTATGCCGGCCAGTTGCCGCCGGAGAACAGTTATAAGGCCGTTGCGACATATAAGCACGTGTACAGGCGCTTGCCGGCGATCTCGCGGCTGGTAGGAAGCTATGCGGGAGCATACGCGCAGTATCCATGGGAGCCTCGGAAAGCAAATACATTTGGTGCGGTGTCGCAGCGGGCGGCCCTGAGCTTTGCGCCGGCCTTCCTAGGTAGCTTTTGGACGGAGTATAGCTCATCCCTCTTCTCCTACCTGAAGAGGGCGAGGCAATAGCCGGTATTCATTTGAGCATTCTGGCTCGACATAGGCTCTTCCCTCAACTTAACATTTGCACAACCTTGCGAACTTATCTGCCCCTTTGAGTTCCGAACGGTGGCTCAAAACCTAAGCTGATCCTGTAAGCGGAAGAGGTGTGCATTGCTTCAGATAATGAGAGGGTCAGGACCTTGGAAGCTTGTGTGTAAATCGGTAGTACCTGGCGTTCTGTTTTTCTTCGGTGGTTGCGTTGCACCGAAGGCGTATCGTCCAGTCCAGGTGTTGACGCCCGCAGTAGTGGAGCGTGGCCCAGATGCCACCTTCCGGGAAAGCATAGCGAAGGATGCGCTCACGGCTCTACCCGTGAGCAGGCTGTGCGCAGCAGCAAAGAGTCCGCAAGGCCATCTTACGGAGGCTGGCGGCTATGGCGGTTCGCCGGAGTCAGGGCCGTGCCTTGCGTTTGTCGAATACGACAAGGCGGGTAAGCCCTATCGCGACACCAACAGGCGAGTCGGCGACCAGATGGAGGTCGCGCTTGATTTGGTGCGGAAGGCGATTGCAGATGATCCTCAGCACCAGCCGATCGTCGTCGCGTTTGTTCATGGGTGGAAACACAGTGACAATCCTGGGAACGCGGCCGCAGGGGCAGTGAGCAGACGCCCGCCGGAGGACGAGAACGTACAGGGGTTTGAGCACGTACTGAACTTCCTGTACCGGTGTTATTACGCGGATCCGGCGAACACTCCTTGTGTCAAACAGACGCGAAACGGAGTCGGTAAATCGATGCCGCTGAAAGGTCACGTAGTAGTCGGGATCTACTTCAGCTGGTACGGGGCAAATATCTCGCCCGCTTTTCCGGTAGCGCAGCAGATTTCTGTGTATTCGCGGGGAACGGAAGCTGATCGGGTGGCGAGCGCGATGTCATTCTCTCATGATCTGGAACGACTGAGCGTCGTGGCGCACCCGACGGCCAAACCAGAAGGTAAAGAGCCGCTACTAATTCTTGTGGGACACAGCTTTGGCGCGCGGCTGCTAGAGCAGTCGATTGAAAGACCGATGAAGGACAGAATCGCGCAACAGATCGCGCCGGGCGCGAACGGCAAGGTGCCCAACTTTGCGGACTTAGTCTTGTATGTCAATGAAGCAGCCGCAGCTGAAAAAGGCGTGGGTATGTTGGATTTCCTCGGCAAGAACGAGGTGGAGTATAGAACGACGGAAGGGCCGAGAGTAGGGCCCGAGCCCTTGATTGCCTCGGTTACTACACCTGCCGATGCTGCTACAGGTGTGGCATTCTCGGTCGCGTATTATCCTAAAAGTCTCAGCCAGACAGGAAATGTAACGCTGACTGCGTTTGCTGCGGGGGCGCCAGGTAAACATACTTTTTCTATATCAGAGCCGAAGAGAAAACTGTACCGGAACACACTGGGGCACCTCACCGAATTTCAGAGCCATGTTTTGGCGGAGGTGACTCCGCCGAACTGCGAGGGCGGGGACCCGGACGACTTCTACTTCCGGGTACCAGAACATTGCTTCCATGTGAGTGAGGCGAAACCCTTTGCAGGACAGGACCATCGCTGGAATGGAACGCCCTACTGGGTCATAAGTACGGACCAGAATGTGATACCTGATCATGGAACGATTTTCACAAGCCGGTTCATGCGGTTTGTAGGACATCTGTTGCCGGATGAGCGCTACAAGCCGATCGTCACAGGCGTTCTAACCAGCGGTACCGCCCGGTTCTAGAAGAGCGAAGCCCGCTCGAAAGAATTCGTGCTGTGCCTCGAAGTACAGATGGAAGGGATTTAGGCGTGACCGACTTGAGTATATTCCGCTGTTCGGCAAGGACATCGGTGGACACCTGAAGCCGCTCTTGACATGGGAAGCGAGCGGATGGGGGCCCTCCTTGGGGCTTGGGTTCGCGACCGTTGCGGTTGTGGAGCGCACACGCTGCCCTGTATCCGCTCCGTAGGCGGAGAACTCGGCTAAGCGTGTGGCTGTCGATGACGCGCGAACGCTTCAGCAAATCCCTGCTGTTGCAGGTCCCTGTTCCACAACTTGGCAAACCTCACGTGCTGAGCTTGAAGCTGCATGTGACAGCGGTACTGACCGTCTCGGAGGAAGCGGCTCCACTGCTCGATACCGACGTAATCGTTGCGGTAGTAGAACGGGTCGAGGATGGCGCCTTGGATAAACGCCAGTTCGAAACACATCTCAGGAATCGCGCATAGCGTCGCCGTTCTGCTGGCCTTAATGCGCAACCGAGAGGGCGGGGAGACCGGACGGGCCAGATTCATCGATGGCCTCGATGACCAAGGCCATATAGAGCGGGTCGTCGATGTGCAGGTGGAGGCCGTGCTGCCAGCCTCCAGCGGCTTTGAGGATGCGGAGAACGGTGTCCATTACGCCGCCTCCTCAGTCGATGCCCCGCCCTGCTCTTGCTGCGGGGCAGGTTCCAACGCGGCGAGGATCACGCTCGCGGTCTGCTGAATGACTTCCAAGCTCTCGGCCAGCAGCGACGCGTTGCCGTGGTAGAGCTGGATGTAGTCGGCGGATGCAGTGCCGGTGACGAGTCCGACGGCCTTGCCCACCACAAAGGCAACCGCCTCGGCTTCGGTCTCGCGGATGGTCTTGGTTGTGGATGTCCGTCGCTCGGCCTTGTGCAACATTTCGTGCGCGGTCTCATGGACCAGCGTCGAGAACTCTTCGGCTTTTGTCTGACCCGGCAGGATGGCGATACGTCCGCCGTAGCTCATGCCGAGCGCGGGAGCGATCATTGGGGTGTAGACAAGCTCGATGCCCTGCCCTGTGAGGAAAGCGGTCAGCCGCTCGATGCTCTCGCCGGGATCACCCGAGACCTGGTGCACCTCGGGAAGGTCCGCGCCGTTGGTCTGCGAGATGTCGAATACGTACGCGTTACGGAAGCCAAGCAAGGCCCGGGTGTTCTGTTTTGTGATGTCCTGTTCGGCCTCTGCATCCTTCTTGCGGCGGACACCCACGATCGGGGCAAGGATGTGGATGCCCTTCGCTCCGGCGTTCACACTTCGGCCAAGGTTCTTCCATGTCCAGAACCCGGCCACGCGGGTCGCGGTCGGCATCTGTCGTGCAATCTCGAGCACGTTGCCGAAACTGTAGTTGTGAAACCGGCTCATCGCCGTGAGGTAGTCAGTGAGAGCTTCGGAGTGTCCTGCTTCCAACTGCTCGATCAGGAGCTTGATGTTGGCCGCGATGAGTTCCTGTTTGGTGGTGGGTGTCTTCTTGGTGGGCTGTTCGGTGAGGCTAGCTGCGCTCGTCATGGTGGTCGGCTCCTTGGCTCGTCTCTGGCGTTTGCACGTCCGCGTGGATCGCGGCATGTACATGCCGAATGCCTCCTGGCGAAGGCGGGGGTAGCAAGGCGCAGGGGGAGGGGTCTCCCCATCCTTGGAGCGGACGCAGAGCGGGAGCGAAAAGGACGGAGCGGAGCGGAGGTCTGCACAAGCGAACCGGGGTCCCCGAAGGCGCTCTTTGACGGCTGGGGTGGTGACGCGCGGAAGATTGGGGACACCCCTTGTGCCGCGCGATCGGGGCAGAGCCCCTTAGCAAAGGCTTGTCAACCGCATTCGTGCGCGCCAGCGCACAGGATTTCTAGGGTCGCGTTGCGGCAGGAACAGGCCGCTGAGGTGGGTGGCGGAAGATGCGGAACCCGGCTGGAGCCAGGCGAGGAGTGCAACTCCTCCCTACAGACGTCGCCACTTAGGTTTGCAAAGCGATCTTTGTCCCCGACTAAGAACAGTCGCCGATCTCGGTGTCTGCTCGACATGTCTACTCAGAGAGAACGATCTTGCCTCACGACGGGAGGTTCGACAACCTCGTCTGATCAGACGACAAACCCAATAAAATACATCCATGCGAGAGGTCACAACGATGCCGATTGCTTGGGAAGACTCGTCGACATGGATGCCCAAGGTTCGTAGTTTTCTAAATCCTCGACTGGAGGATGGTGCCATTGCCACGTGGCAGAGGCGAAACGACCTGAATGATCTTTACCAGGATGACTGCGAATGGATTGAGATGCTTGAGTCATCTCTCCTCATCGAGTTCGAGCAGACGTGCGTCGATTTCGCGGAACATCTTGAGGGCTTTGATTCACGGGTGTTCCATGCCTGCAGACCGATAGATGTAGGTGAATACATTCGTGGCGGACTTTCGATTGCGAGCTGGGAATCAAGGCGGCAGGGCTTGGTTGAATCCATTCGCGATCTGAAGATCAGCACGACAGACGCTGACTTCCTCATGCAATCGTTCGAAGAAGTCGCATCTGAAGACGACATTGACATTGACGCTATGTTCGTAGCGGTTGATAGCCGCCACCTGATTCAGTCTTGCGGACATTACTTCATACTCGGTAGCGAATGGATTGCTGCCCATCTCGGACAGGCGTACTACCCGGCATTGCGTAAGCGTGGTATCCCGACGCTCTTGCATCTTCGTCTAAGCCTAAGCTTGACCACTTAGCGGGCTAGAGCGGAGTTTGCAAGAGAGCTTTTTCGAGAGTGGACGCGGTTAACAGCTCTGCGTGAGTCATCCGTTCGCGATGTTAATTTCACGTTTCGTTTGACGACTGCGCTACCCCCGGAAAGTCTCCTCGATCACACGCATCCAGAGATGATTCCAGATCCGCATCATCCACAAGGCTGGGGCACGATTTGGAGAAATCCAAATACAAGATGTCCTCATTGTTTGTGATACAGCTATGAAAGTAGGAGACGGACTGAATGCAACGTGCCTACCACTTCGTTTCTCTCCAGCATGGGCTGGATGACCTTCGTCAGCGACGTCTGAAAATTTCACGGCTGGACGACCTCAACGATCCTTTTGAGCTCTGGGCTATCGCGCAACCGGATCGCCACGTCCGACAAGCCCTTAAAGACACAAAGAACGAAATGGCACAACAATGTGGCCTACTGTGTTTCAGCCTTGACTGGCATAATCCGTTACTTTGGAGCCACTACGCAGACAGGCATCGAGGCATAGCACTGGGGTTCGATATCGACGACCAAATATTAAGACCGGTTTCTTACCGAAGAACCAGGCCGGTACTGAAGATGATTGATCTGAAGGTTCCGAATTGGCTTCTCTATACCAAGTACATGGATTGGGAGTACGAGCACGAAGCGAGGATCTATACCGACCTGAAGGAGCGAGACACGCGGACTAACTTATACTTTGCCGACTTCAATGATCAGCTCGTTTTGCGTGAAGTGATTGCCGGGCCGCTATGCTCAGCTTCCGAAGTAGAACTGCGTGCGGCAACCGGTGTAGCAACCAACGTCGTTTTCAGGAAAGCGAGACTGGCGTTCAGAAGCTTTAGGGTTGTGGCGAACCAGCTCGGGTTCGGCAATTGATGTCAGCGTCTAAGGCTCATGCGGTACGATGACGACGCTTCACACGAGCAGGGAGATATACAGCTCCGAATCACGAATGTTAGATACGTTACTCCTCGCGACCTTCATAGAAGCTGTCCGTGTTGATGTGGAGCGAACCGGGCGTGATCGAAATTTCGAGGGGGTGTTCCGTATCTGCTTCAAACTTGCAATCGAGTGGATAGCTATCATAAGAGACGGCACCGTCATCTCTAGCGACATCGGCATCAGAGCCGTATTGGAGTCTGACATCTACGCTGCCATCACCTTGGAAAAGGATGCGATTCGAATCGAGAGAAGTGATCGTTAGACTCTCCAAGTGAACACCCTCTACCGTTGTTGACAGAATGTCCAACTGCGACTGGACTTGACCAAACAGCTCTTCCGCAAGAGTGTCTTTTGCCGCATCTGCGGCTTCAGAGAGAAGACTCTCATGTCGCTCGGTGATCAAAGTTGCAAGCCGGTCGAATGTGTCGATTGCATCCATCGCTTCACGTTCGGCCTCATCAGGCGGAAGACCGAAACTCTTCTCGATGTCATGCCCGAAGCTGCTGAGACGATCGATCAGCTTCGTGTACTCCTTGACCGTGGTATCCACATCGATGTGAAGCTTGTCTCGAACGAAATCATCGTGGAGCGGCCCCTGAACCGCGAACTTGGCACGTTGTGCTCGTGTGACCCCATCCTTTTCCCGAAGTTCGGTCTTTTGCACGAACCACTCGCATTGCTGGATCTCCTCCTTTGGTGCAAGATGTTCGAGCCAGATGCGACCGAGTTCGCGCATGGCGAAGGCAAAGTTGTTGAGGCGCAGTGGATTGTCTTCAGAGTCGAACCCCGATACGGCGGCGTCGAAGATCTTTCGCTCGATCTCGACTTTGAAGTGCTCGCGAACATCTTTAGTTAGGCTGTCATCCGCCAGGCTCATAAGGGCTTTTCTTCAGCGTCCCAGGCGTGCGTACCGTTCTTGCAGAAGCATCATCTCGGAATTCGAGAACGAGATAATCGTCGTTCTCGTTGTCTCCCTTCGGCTCGAAGCTTGCCGCTGTGATTGTCATGCCTGCGTCAAGGGCGCGTCGTACTTGGTTCTCCCCATTCATCGTCCACTGCTGGAATTTCTCGTAAGACAATTTACCCGCGATCAGTTCTTGGACCGCTCGTGCTGAGATTTTTAGCATTACTCGTGTTCCTCCCAATCCCATCTGTGTCGGGACATAATGGCCGCGCGCATCAGGGCGGCACATTCCTTGTTCATGCCACGAATAGGCGGTGTATCCGCTCAGTTGCGGCGGCGGCATCGTCTCCACAAGCTGGTTCAAGCGGACTGCATCTTCTTCGCTCAACGCTCCAGGTCGTGTGAAGACGTTGCCTTGCCAATAGCGTTCACTCCCACTACCAGAGCTGCGCCGTTCCCGGTTGGCAGAGATTACCATCACGAAGTCGATCGCTGGGTAGTCGTCCAAGAACTTGAGAATGACTTGGCCGCCAGAGAAGTGGTCATGGGACGACCTATGCACACTGAGGTCTCTGAGCAACCCGCACCCGGCATCTCCAAGAAAGACGATGCGCCGTACTCCTTCGTCCGCTTCCCTTGGTTGTTTGGATTTGAGACGCAAGGACGCATAGAGCGGGTTCTCCTTGAGGTTATAGGTCAAGGGAGGCATCTTGCAGAAGTAGTTGGACAACGGATGGACATAGCCGCGCCATTCAACGTTCACGGCGATTGCAGCATTCCTGAGTGCTAGAGGTTGACCGGGGGGACCATTGGACAGCCACGTTTTTAGTTTGCCTCGGAGCTCCTCGTCTAATTCAAACTCACGACGCACGAGCCTCCGCCGGAAGAACGCACTTTTCCCATTCCGGGCTCTTTCATAGCCCATTGTTTCGTCAAAGGTGTAATGGAGATGGCTTGAACTGTTTGCGAGAAAACGGTCGGCTTGTGCGTTCATGATGTTGCACGCCCTTCGCATCGAATCAGCGCCGGATAGTGAAACGTCATCTAGCGCCGCCACGTCGGCGATGATCGGTCCTGACGGAAGGAGGTCGGGCGAATAAATGTCTGGAGTACGGGTTCCGGAAAGCCGGTCGATCTCTAGTATGGCAACTTTGGAAACAGCCCAGCTAATCGATAACTCATACTCTGCTGGCAACGCCTGGTTTGGCTTTTCGTTCTCAAGACGATTAAGAAGGTCTTTGGCTTTACCGCGATCAAGCCACGGACCTAATTCATCGAACATTCGTTGCAACTGTCGTCGTCCAAAAATTGGCATAGGCTGATCCGGGCAATGCAGGATTGCCCACTCGCTCAAGCATGAAATTGTATACGTGCAGGGCGTCGGATAAACGTCCGTTCTTCTAGCTGGTTAGAAGTCCTGCGAATCCGCCTAGCCGTACCGCGCGCGTCGGTTCATAGAAGCAGCAACTGCGATTCTCGAATGCCATGTGCACCGTCAGCTTTTTGGCATCCGGCTGGTTCAGAGACGAGCGAATTGTCGCGACATTCGACGTAATGATCTCCTGCCAGAACTTGAGCTCGTCGAAAATTTTCCTGCAGTTGTAGTGGTCTTCGATGGAGTCACCGGATGCGGTTGTTCCGCCCGCAGGGGGAAGATAAACCGTCCCGTCCGCGACAGTCACCGCGAAATTCGCGTTGTAACTGCGAAGTGATTGGCGCTTCGACGTAGCGAATGCCTCTGGCTTCATGAGGCTGTGATTCGCGCGTGCAATTGTCTCCGGCCAGTTGTCGTGCAAGATTTGAATGAGCTCGGTGTTGACCCATTGCTCTTCGACCATGTGGGAAGACCTGAATCAGATAGACATCCGCGTCGGCAAGGACGCAAAACAGCAGATGATCCGTCCCTTCACGCCGGAAGTGGAGGTGCTGGATGCCCCATGAGTTCAGGAGTGGATCGGGCCAATCGGGCCGCTTCCTCTTCGCGACCTGACGGCTAAGATAGGGCTTGAGGTCGCCGCCAGCTTTGAGCAGTGCGACTAATGCTTCGTAGTCCTGCTGAAATTGCGGTGGGACCGCAAGATCTTTCGATACGTGAACCGTTCGTGGCTTTGCCGATGGAATGCGTCGGTTATATGCATTCAGGAAACGAGTCGTGTTGTCTTCTGGAGATAACTTTTCGGTGTACTTGAGACCACATGCAGGGAGGGCACTCTCGCGCAGGTAGCCGATCCAGTCGTTTTTGAAATTGAGGTTGATCTGATTGGGGTCGGGGCTACTGTTGTGGTCTTCCGGTGCGAGTGCGTCCAGCATGGGAACGAACGTATCTGAAACACAGAAATAACGGCCAGCATCCTGACTGCGAGCGGCCATCATTCCGGCCACTGCGACAGCAGCGTACGGATTAGTGTTTGAATGGACAACGAATGTCCGCGAGAAACCCTTCAACTTCTTGAGAAGATCCTCTCCCATTGCTCACCTCAAGCCGCGTTTTTGGCGTGATCGTTTTACTAGAATCCCCGATAGGCCTCACAAGAGTTCTGGTCTGCGGGTCCGGATTTCCTGACTCATCTTTTCCGCCACAACGTTCATCTGTTCCTCTTGTTTCTTCCGAAGGCGACCGTAAATCCAGTCAAAAACGGTGGCGCGTTCGCGTCGCCCAACCAGGATTGCGTCTTGCAGTGGACGAGCACTGGATTCGATTTCAACCCCTAAGACGCTGCTCTGTAGCATGTGATTCCACAATCGTTCCGTGGTATCTCTCAGCCGGTCCAGCTCTGTAGCGCCATCGGTTTGCCGTTTGTATTCCCGCCCCGCCCACATCAGCGCAGGAAAGAGCGGAGCCAGCACCGCAAGTACAAATTGCTCCAGCGACCAGTGCTTTGCGAACCCGAATAAGAACGATGCAGCCGTAATGGTGACCAAGGTGATAACCACCCATCCGCGATAACGTCGCCGCAACTTCGAGTCCCACCATAGATTTGTTCTCTGGCATACTAAGCGGCCCAGTGCCAATGGCAACTCGGTCGCCTTCTTCGGATACCAATCGGGTAAAGGAACTTTTGGGTTCGGACGATATTCCTGTTCAGCTTCAAAGATCTCTTCGGGGGTCGGGCAGGAGCCTTCCAATGCTTCGTTATGCGCGATCACGAGAACGGCACAGTCGAATTTCTCTTGTGTGTTGGCACCGCATTTTCGCCATTCCGATTGTTTGGGGTCGAGGAACCATGTATCGGCCAACGCTGCACCAATGCCGAGGATCGCAGCCCATCCAGCAGCCTTTGGCCAAAGCGCCGTCATCACTGCGGCTACTACAGGAACCACCGCGGCCAGCCCCGCTTGGATGGCTGCAAGCCTCTTCGCTCTGGCATAGAAGACGCGCTGCGCTGCGAGCAACTGTAGACTGTCCGCTGTGTTCTGACGATCACCGATTCCATTATTCATAAAGTCATCTCCCAGTGAATTTATGGCAGGGGCATCCGCCAACCGAACAACTTGCGCCACCTGTCCACAGCGGCACGCTCTTTGCCTTCGTTCTCCAGCAGCAAGGCTTCCTCCGCGATGGCAAGCCAGGACCTTAACACGCCAGCGATTTGAAGTCGCTTATCCCGGGACATGCCGCCATTCACCGTGGGACCAAGGCCTGCGGGGTCTGGCCAATCTTCCGTGATGCGCTCGGCGGCTGACGCGAGAAAGAAGCGAATCTCGTCTCGATATCGGCCGAAGGGTTCCAGTACGAGGTCCAGCCCCATCACTTCCAAGAGGAAAGAGGGCTGAATCACATCGTTTGCTTCACGATTGATGCCCTTAACCATCTTGATGAATGGCACAAACTTCGCGTCACACGCGGCATTCTTTTCCGTGACGAGCCGTGCGTGCTCGCTAGGATCGGTTGCCATCCAGTGATCCCCGTTGGGCATAAAATAACCACCGTCAGCTCTTGCGAAGACCGGAGCGACCTCATACGAAGCGACATCTTCCCCCTGGTAGTTGATCGTCACGACGTGCTCATCCGTGTCCACATCCTGCCAGCGGGTGCTGACGACATCGCGCAACGCCGCGATTGCCGCAGCCCCCTTGCCCTTCAGTAAACCGCCTTGCCGTCCTTTGGGATCAATCACAATAAAAATGTCTACATCCTTGAGCCGTTTTGTCTTCGTGTGACGGTCATAGCTGCCGGTAAGGAAGTGGTCTTCTAGGTCCCAAGTTTTTTCGATGTGCTCGCGGATCAGAGTGTGGCGGGAGGATGCAAGCCCCAGCTCCGTGTCTGTGATCTCCAACTGTCGCTTGAGTCCGTCGAATGCGTCGTCAATGTATCCCATGCCATGCCTCACTTGTTGAAGTAACGTAGCCCGGTGCTTGCATGTGGCCCTGCCGCAAGCGTCCCAAAACTGTAGGAGCGCATCCCTTCGACAGAGGCCCTGTTGCCGGTGCCCCAGCCTTGCTGTGCCGAGCGAGGCCCCTTGAAAGAGCAGAAAATCCGATGGACCGTGCCGGTCGGTACTGTCTTCAGCTTCGCGAGATACCGAGCCAGTGCGGCCCGATCCGCAGTGAACTTGCGGTCTCCCTCGCCGGTCAATCCGTACGCTACTGGAAACTCGAAGATAGGCGAGACTGTGCCATTCGGTTGATGGCATTCCAAGATCACTGTCGAAAGCGACCCTTCCGTAATCCACGCAGCGATAGCCTTCTGATCCGTATCCCAATCCGCGAATACGCGCGTTGCATCGACCCCCAGTGTTGCGAGTATGTCCGCAATGGAGCCGAGAACCACATCAGCAAGATGCGTAGCAGTCTGGACGCGGGTGTACGTCGAAACGGAGGTAGTCATGACCGGCCTCCCAAACGGCGAAGCGCGTCCATGTCGATCAACGGATTCATGGGATTTTCGATCTTCACAGTCCTCGTCGAAGCCTGGGCTTTCCCAATGGACAGGTGCGACGATCCCTTGACCGCTGCGCTGAGAGCGGTAGATAGCGGGCCGGGTTCTTGCAGGTAAATCTTCCATCCGCTCGTAGCGGACGCGCCGCCTGGAATCGGGTTGAGGTTTTCTTTTACATCAAGCGCCGCATCGCCGGTCAGGATATTGATGGATACATCCAGCTCTACATCTGCCAGCAGTAGCCCCGTTTTTTCGAGATGACCACCAGCGATGAGAGCCGGACCTAGCCCCTTGAGCCTTTGCAGTTCGGCGGCGACACTCCCCGAAGGAACCGACGAGCTACGCTCTAAGGTACTCGTCAACAACTGGCAAACTATCTCCCAGGCTTCCGACGCGCTTCTGATTGGAGCGGCAGCAATGAACCTAGTGCGTTCCATTTTTTACTCCTTCCTTAGATTTTGTGTCTTCGGCTGTGTGAACTCTGCCCGCAGCAGACTTCAGATCATCGATGGTGAGAGCGCCTGGATCGATGACTGTATCCAAACGACCCAACATCGCTTCCGTGACAGTCTTCCTTATGCGTCTGCCGTCGAGACCGACGAGAGTCTTCGCGACGGTCTCCAAGCGATGGTCGGAGGCAAGTTGGGCGAGTTCGGGAAAGGCCTTGGCCATCTCCCCAAGTGTGTGACGGAGAATAGCGGCAACCCCGGCGGCATTTGGCGCTGGCACATGAATCGCGATGTCAGCGCGGGACAGAAAGGCAGAATCAACCGCGCCAGTGAAATTGCTGGTGGCGACGAAAAGAACGTGAGGGAGTGCCTTAGCGTTCGCGTCAATTGCGGTTAGCACTGCATCTGTGGCGCGATGGACATCCGCTGGGTTTGCCGCCAGAGACGCTTCGCTGCGCGCGACAACCATCGACTCGACTTCATCCAGCAGGACGACGGCGGGAATGTGGTCATCGACAATCGACGGGATATGTTCCGTCAGCAGGTCGGTGACCCGCCTCTGACTCTGACCGTGTTCGGCGCTCATCAGACCGTGTGGATTAATCTCGATCAGGCGGGCCTTCTTTTTGGCCGTGAGCGGTGCGAGCTGCTGAGCCAGACCACGCGCGAGGGTTGTTTTGCCGGTGCCAGGTGGTCCATAGAGGAGCGCAAGCCCGTGCAGAGCAGTCGTCTCGAAGGGAAGACGACTTCGAAGCTGGAGGCTAAGCGCCGCCGTTCGGAGCAGTCGGTCCTTGATCGACTGCTCAACGATGATGGAATCCCAGAGATGTTCATAATCCTGGTCGGGCATGAGGCGGTTTGTCGTGACAATATCGGCTACGTTCATTTTGCAAAGTTCCTTTGCACTGAGCAGAAGTACTATGCAAATGCGATTGCTGCAAGTACAACTTTCGTGTGAAGAGTCGAGCAAAGGCGTCCAAGGAGAATCCTGCAGCTGCGTTGCAGGCCGACATCCGTAATACAGTTCCCGCAGTAGGAGCTGTGCTTCGGCGGGCTCGTGAGCACAACGAACTCTCATTGCGTGAAGTGGAGAGACGAACTGGAAGATCGAGCGCATATCTTTCGCAGGTAGAACGTGGCCTGATCCGCCAACCCGATCCTGTCGTTCTGTTGGAACTCGCAGAGATCTACCGGCTGGATTTCCTCACGTTGGCGCGGTGGGCGGGATGGGCGAGTGATGCCGAATCTCCGACGGACCCGGCTAATTCAACAACGCATCTGGTTCGCCAAATCCTTGAGCTTGATGATGGGCAACGTGCGCACCTAATGAGCTATATCCAGGAGCTGACGCGGAAAGCGCGGACATAACTGCATCCTTTCCTGCTGTCGAGAAGCCAGTCAGAGGGAGAGGCTGCGACCAAGCGCGGTTGCATCGTTCGGAGCCATCGCGTGGCCCGTATGGACGACGGTGTTTTCTAACGGCTTCCCGAGCGCACTCATAGCTGAAGTTTTGGACACGTCTCGGCTCAGGCTTTCTGCGAGATTCGCAGCATCATTGGTATAAATTTGCGCGTCGTGCGAGGCGCGAGAGACCGATACATAAGCGAATCTGCTGGAAATCAGCTCCGGATGAACGTCGGTGTCCATATTGACAATCACCCGTTCGGAAGTGAGTCCCTGTGAACTATGCGACGTGACGGCGTAGCCGTGATCGAGGTGTCTCATGTCGTTCGCGTCGAAGCGCACAATCCTGTCTTTTGTCCCGTCCATGCGAACGCTAATCTTGCCATCTTTGATGTGCTGGATGGTGCCGAGGTCACGATTCACGACCTGCAAGTCTCTCGACGGAGCCGTGAATTGGATCTTGTCTCCAATCGCAAACTCGCGCTCGATCTCGCGGTACGCGGCGATGCCGCGCAATCGTGAGGGGTCATAGGTCACCTGCTGGCCATCATCTTTCCGCACGGTGACGAGATTGTCAGCCGGGTTCGTAGCAACAACCTGGGCATAGGTTCTGGCTTCGATGCTATGCTCTTTGCTGCCGCGGACGTAATGCAGAACATCTCCTGACTGATAGCGTGCGGCCCACTCGCGGTCTGCCCCCGTCATATCGTTGCGCGGCGTGAGCACGCGCATCGAATGGTCTTTGCCGTCTACGACGCCAAGCGTCTGCAACTCCTGCCGCACGGCCTGATTGATGGCGCGGCGGGAGGCGTTATCGGGCGAGACGATCAACGTGTTTTCAGGATGCGCAGCATACTCTTTCGCGATTGCCGCGACTCGTTGCTGCGGGCCAACGATCTCAGTGATACGTCCCTGTTGTGAAAGCATCTCGACACCGAGAGCCGTTTCATTGTTGGACAGATGCTCGACAGCTCTCAGGAGTCCAGCGTCCCTCTGACGCATGATCTGGTCAAGCTGCGCAGTCCTCATGCCCGCTTCCTGTAACTGCTCGAATGGCTTTCCGGCATCGACGCCCTGATGCTGGCGCGTGTCGCCAATCAACAAAACCTTGTCCTGCGGACCAACCTTGTTGAGAAAATCGCGCATCTGTTGCGTCGATGCCAGAGAGGATTCATCGACCATATAAAGATGCTTGTTCGCGGGATCGCCGGCGGCCTGCAGGCCGCCGCCCGCGAGGAAGCCTTGCAACGTGTCAGCCTTAATGCCAGCATCACGGAGCTGCTTCGCAGCACGCGATGTCGGCGCAAAACCTTCGACGGCGTAGCCGTTCTTCTCGGCTCCTTCGCGTATGGTGGCCAAAACTGAGGTCTTACCTGATCCGGCCCGCCCCTGAAGCCCTTGCACCCGGTCATACGACGTGAGAACTTCTTCAACCACCCTCTTTTGAGCGGCATTGAAATGCGGGCGCGAGTCCGCTAGCGGGATGGCGCTCTCAATCGCCATGATCTGTGGTGCGCGGCTCTGTCCATCTTGAACCTTCTGGATGATTTCATTTTCAGCCTTGATGGTCGCCGCGGTGGTGAACCTGCGCCCGGCCTTGGAGCCATCGTCGGGGATCTGTTTGAACTCGCCGGAGGCAACACGCGCCTCGAAGGTGGCGCGGACCTCCGGGTAGGTCATCTCGCCCATGCCCCGGCGCAACGCGTCCACGTAGAGAGCGCGTTCGTCTACGACGGCCTCACGCTCGAAGCCTTTATCGCGGGCGAAGGTGACAGCCTCCCGTACCTGCTGCCGTCTTTCGTTTGGAAGGCGCTCTTGTGTCTGTTCCATCCGGCGCTGCCGCGCCTCAGCCACAACCCTTTCGGCCTGGTTGCCGAACTCATCGGCAATCTGTTTGTGTGCGGCCAGGATTTCAGCGGGAGACAAGATGACCTTCTTATCGCGGGTGTTGTGTGCCGCGATCTGTGCGGCCTCCGGCCCGGAGAAACCGCTGCGACCCAGCGCCTCTTCGATCTGCTGACGACGTAGGCTGGATGCTTCAAGATAGGCTGCTGTAAAACCTTTCACGTCGGGTGCGCCGCTCTTGCCAGCTTCGATTTCATAGCCGAGATCACGCAACTTATAGGTCAGATGGGATTGATAGACAGCGGTGGCAAACTGCTGGCTCTCGAAGAGAGCGTGTGGTTGCAAAGCCCGCATTTTGCCGTTATCGCGCTCCGTCATATTGAAGACGACGACGTGCGTGTGGAGCTGTGGGGCGGCGTAACCGTCTACCGGACGAGCGGTGTCATGCTCAAACTTGGCCGCCGCGAACTTTCCGGTCGTTTCGGCAGGACTGTTCCCGCCGATGCGAGCCTGCGTGTATCTCTCCAATTCGTTTAGGGCGACGTTGACGGCCTCGCGATGCGCCTCACGCACGCGGTCATCACCGCCGACAAGCGCAGTAAGAGAGACGGACTTCGGCGCGGAGAAGGTCGCGTCCCAACCGGCGCGGTGTTCGACCGGCGACACCGTTTTCCCGTCTGCGTTCTTGTATTCATGAACGACGCGATGCGACACCAACTGCTTGCCGGTCTCCGGGTGCTGGCCTTCGGAGAGACGGGCGAACTCCGCTGCGCCAACAGCCCCCGACAAACCAAACTCATCGGCCAGCTTTCCATGCCATTCACCTTGTATCGTGTCGCCTTGCTTCCAGTAGTTCTGCTCGGCGGCGGTGAACTCCTTGGCGTGGTAGGTCTGTGCCTGGCTGGCGGAGAGCGGCTTCGAGATATTCAGCATGGCAACTCCTAACCGTGCGTGATGACGTTCTGTTCTTCGTGGACATCTGCGGTGAGCGGAAGCTCCGGCTGTACCGCTTGTGATGTTGCAGGCTCATTGGGTGTGGGTGGCGGAGCGGAGGGTTCTGGCTCCTGCTTCAGCTCCGAGGAAGACGGCTCCGGCTTGCCGCTCCGTATGTTCTTCGGGCCATACGGGAGCTTGTCGTCAGGCCGCTCTCGCAGTTCAAAGGGCTTGGCGATCTCCGGCATATCGAAGTACGGAAACGAGAAGTAGGTCACATAATTTTGATACTTCATAAAGGCGTGGAGGTCTGGGAGCCCGGAGATTTCGGACTCCAGAACCAGAGGCTCGACCTGCCTATCCATCGTGAAATTGCGCCCAGCCCTCGTACCGTCGAAGTGTGTCTCGCGTAGTCGCTCGATCTCTACTTTACCGATGAACTTCGATACCCACTCCCCGGCGTTTGGTTCCTTGGTTGTGAGCCAAACGCTGGTCGCGGGCTGCGAGAGCATCACCTCGGCCAGGTGCCCGTACAGATACTCGACCTGTGCCTTGCCCTGAAAGCCAAGCACGACCGGATTCTGGCCCTTACGTCCTTCGGTGATCGCGGTGTGAAGTTGCGGCAACTTCTGTAAGCTCGCCAACTCATCAATCAAAAACCAGACACGCTTTTGTCCTTTGGTCGGCTCATTGAGCAGACGCAAAACCAGCCAATCAATCCAAAGACTCTGCAATGGCCGTAGCGCTTCGCGCTCGGCTGCGCGGGAGGTAAGAAAGATCCATCCTTGGCGTTTTTCCGCCCAATCGGAGGCGGTCCATGTGCCGTTACCCTCGGCCTTCTTCGGCAACAGACGAAGACTATCGGCAACCAATCCCAGGGAGCCGAGAACGCCTGCCCTCTGCTGGTGAGCCTGCGGGTCAATCAAATGTGCGTGCTCGGTGCCCTTGAGCCTGCGGTCAATCTCATCTGGGTTCGACATCCATTGCACCAACTCGTCCGGCGTCGGCCCATACGCCATCAGGAAGGCAAAGATCTTTTGTGGGGACTCGATAAAGAATTCGCCCTTGCGATCCTGCGGCGGCTGGAACAATGAGACGGCCAACGCCTTCGCTTCGGAGCGGCTGCGCAGCTCCTCGGCTGGCCCCCAATACGGGCAGCGCTTGTCCAGAGGATTCAGAATGACATCCCCACGCGCCGGGTCGTAGAACCGCTTCACAAACTCCCGTGCCGGGTCGTATACGATGGCCGAATCGCCCCGGCTTTGTACCTGCCGGAGTACCTGGAACATGAGGGCGGACTTACCCGCGCCCGTATCACCGATGAACTGCATGTGCTGGGCCTCGGCCCGCGCCGGTATACGAATCATCTCCTTCATGTCATCGGTTTTGAAGCCGACGCCATCGCCTTTGACTACCTC